>JALYXB010000264.1 GCA_030947305.1 Actinomycetota bacterium
CACCGAGACCCCCACCGCGGCGATCACCGCCCGGCGCACCGTCGCCGGGGCGATCCGACCGAGCGCCTCCCGGCCCAGCCGGCCGAGCACGCCGGGGATCCTCGTCAACGCGGCCATTCCCAGTACCAGGCAACCCCACCCGAGCACCACCCAGACGACCGCGGACGCGGTGACCAGGGCCGCGTCGTTCAGCGCTGTTGAGCCGGATGCGCCGCTGGTCGCCAGCGATCGACGACCGCCCGAGAGCAGCGCGACGTCGGTGGCCGGGCCGGGCAGCGCGGTGGTCAGGGCCACCAAAGCCAGCGCGGATGCCACCATCTTCACTCGCAAGCGTTCAACTGCCTCCGTAACATCCCGCATGCTTGCGTTTGGCATAGTTTGGATTCAACAGATCTCATACGGGATCTGTCAAGGGTATGGGCTGATTCTGGATGAACGCGCGGCGGAGGTCGGTTCAGCGAACGCGCGGTGCTGCCGTGGTGGCCCGAACAACCAGCTCGAACTCGACCTCGTGACGGCCCCAGGGGACCGGTTCGACGGCGGCCGGTAATGGTTCACCGGTGAGCGCGGCCAGTCGGGTCAGCAGCATCCTGGCGGCCAGCGAACCCATGGTGATGATCGGCTGACGGACCGTGGTCAGCCCGAACAGTGCGCTCATTTCGTGGTCGTCCACGCCGATCACCGATAGCTGCTGCGGGACGCGGACCCCATGGGTCCGTGCTGTGTGAATCAGCCCGATTGCCAGCTCGTCCGAGGCGGTGACCACCCCGGTCGGCAGCCCACTTGCCTGACCACCGGCCCGCCGCCACAGCTGCTCGAAGGCGACAGCTCCGTCTCGGGTGGTGATGTCGCTGGGCAGCACCGCAGCCTTGGACGGAAGGCCGGCGTCGGCGAGCGCGGCTCGGAAGCCGTCGCCGCGGTCCTCGGCAGCGCCCTGCCGGGGGCCGCCGGGTTCGGAGCCGCCGACGAAGGCCAGCCGGGTGTGGCCGAGCTCCAACAAATGTTCGGTGGCCCGCCTGCCGACCAGCAGGTCGTCGACCAACACACTGCCGGCGCCGTGCTGTTCCCGTCCGACGAAGACCAGCGGCACCTGGGCCGCGTCGAACCCGACATCGGCCAGCAGTTCGGGCGGGACCAACGCCAGCGCGCCGTCCATCCGTTTACCGAGACCGGTGAGCCCGGGGGACTCCCTGTCCGGCCACACCGGGTGCAGCGTCATCAGGTAGCCGCCGGTGGCGAGCACCTGTTGGGCGCCGTCCAGGGCGGCGGCGAAGAACCATTTCGTCATCGAGTGGGCGAAGACCCCGATAGCCCCCGTTCGGCCGCTGCTCAGCGACGCGGCGTACGGCGAGGGCACGTAGCCGAGTTCGGCGGCGGCCTTCTGCACCGCCGCTCTGGTATGCGGCGACACGCCGGCGGCGCCGTGCAGCGCGCGCGACACGGTCGCTGGGGAAACTCCAGATCTTGCTGCGACCGCGACGATGCCTGGCAGGGCGGCGCCAGGTCGCGATCGCGGCATCAGCCCTTGACCGACCCGGCCAGCAAGCCGCGGACGAAGTACCGCTGCAGGGAGAGGAAGACGATCAATGGGACGACGAGTGCAATCATCGCGCCAGCCGGCAATATGTCGGCCGCCGACGCGAACTGTGTGGTCAGCCCTTGGATGCCCGGCGTGATCGGTTTGGTGTTGCCGCCGGAAGCGAAGGTGAGCGCCACCAGCAGATCGTTCCAGACCCACAGGAACTGGAAGATCGCGAACGAGGCTATAGCGGGCACCAAGAGCGGCAGCATCACCCTGAAGAAGATGCCGACGTGTCCTGCGCCGTCGATCCGAGCCGCCTCGACCAGCGAACCAGGAATCTCCTTGATGAAATTGTGCAGCAGGAAAGTGGCCAATGGGAGACCGAACATGGTGTGCGACAACCAGATCGGCCAGAACGAACCGGCCAGGCCAACGCCGTTGTACAGCTTGAGCAGCGGGACAAGAGCCACCTGGATCGGCACGATCTGAAGTGCAAAGACGGCGACAAACAATACGTTCCGACCGCGGAAGGGAATCCAGGCGAAGGCGTAAGCGGCGCCGAGCGCAAGCGCGATCGGAATTACTGTCGCAGGAATGGTGATCACGAAGGTGTTGAGAATGAACTTACCGAGCGCATTGGCCGCCGCACCATTACCGGTCCACGCTTGCGAGAAGTTGCTGAAGGTGAAACCCGTGCCATTGCCGAAGAAGTGCCACCATCCGCTACTGGAGGGGCCCGGCGCTTTGCGGACCGAGTTCACCAACATGCCGAGGGTGGGTATGGTCCACAGCACGGCGATGATCACGGCGATCACCGACGCCAGCGGCGAGGACAGTTTGGTCTTGGCGTCCTGTGCACGCTGTTGTGCCTTCAGCTGACGCCCCGAAACGGGCTCGTCGATGCCGACAGGGATGATGGCTGCACTCATCGGTTCGCATCCGCCTTCCGCATTTGCCTGACGTTGTAAATGATCACCGGCGAGACCAGGACGAAGATGAGCACGGCGGCAGCGCCGGCTCTGCCGTAACTGAGCGTGGACTCCGCGTTGTAGAAGGCGCTGGCCAGGATGTCGTTATTCGGCAGGCCGCTACCCATGGTGAAGACCACGTCGAACGACTTGAGCGCGGCGATCGCCACCGTCGTCACCACTACCGTGATGGTGGTGCGGATGCTGGGAACGGTCACCCTGGTGAACAGCTTCCAGCCGGTGGCCCCGTCCAGCTTGGCAGCCTCGACGATGTCGTCCGGCACCCCCTTGATCGCGGCCGACAACACCGTCATCGCGAATCCGGCTTGAATCCACACCATCACGATGATCATCGCGAAGGTCGCAGTGGGATATTTGATCAGCCAGTTGGTGGGGTTGCCGCCGATCAGCGACCACAAGGCATTCAGCAGGCCGATTTGACCCTCCCCCTGCGGCGCCGGTTGGTAGTAGACGTAGCGCCAGGCGATGCCTGCCGCCACCATGGAGATCGCCATGGGCAGGAAGACCAATGCCTTCGCGAATTTCTCGCCACGTACTCGGTCGACCAGCATGGCGTAGGCCAGCCCGAAGACGGTGGCAAAGATAGGTACCAGGAACAGCCACAGGACGGTGTTGAGCAACATTCGGTGGTTGCCCTCGCCCTTGAAGAAGAAGATGTAGTTCTCGAAGCCCGTCCACTTGGTGGCCTGACCGACCTCGTTCCAATGGTGGAACGAATCCAGCACGGTCTTGATGAGCGGATACACCAGTCCGAGTGAAACACCGACAATGACCGGGCCAGCAAATCCGACAAACGCCAGCCAGGTCGGTATGCGTGGTCGACTGATCAACCACATGATCAATGCCACCACGGCGATGAAAAGGGCGATTGCCACCACCATGACGACGATCTTCTGGACGACCGACTGCGGACTCAGCAGCATGTCGTGCAACCAGTCCATCTTGGGTGTCTCCTTTGCAGATCCGCTGACAGGTAAACAGTGCGGAGGCAACAGCTGGCGATGAAAGCCATGTGTCAGAACGGCTGGCAGCGAAATGTGGTGCGCCGTCTTGTTTCAAGCCTGTTCCCACCGGTTCCGTGGTGTTAGCAGGAACCGGTGGGAACAGCGGATGTCAGCTGCTTGGCCAGGCCGCGTCGATAGCCGCCAGTGTGGTCTGGTCATCCTGACCGGTGATCCACGCAGTCAGCTGCTTCCATTCGGCGCCCGAGCCGACAGCGGCCGGCATCAGATCGGATGCGTCGAAGCGAGAAACCGTCTTCGGATCCTGCAGGATCTGCACACTCAGCTTGTTGATCGGGTCTTTGACGTTGGCGGAGTCAAGGCCCTTGTTGGCCGAGATACGGGAAATAGCTGCCTTGGACTGGTTATTGGCCCAGTGCGCGGTAGACAGGTAGTACTGGAACGCCTGCACCTCCGGCCGATTTGCGAACGCCGCGGTGAACTCGCCGCCAACCTCGACCGGCTTGCCGAACTTGTCACTCATCGTCGGCTCGTAGAAGGCGAAGATGTCCCCGTTCTCGGAGATGTTCGGGTTGTTCTTGAAGTTGGTGGCGTAAAAGGACGCCTGCTGGTGTAGCGAGCACTTGCCAGTCTGCAGCGGCAATCCACCGTCGGCGAACGGGGTCGTCGCGATCGACGAGACGTCTCCGATGCCGGCGTTCACGTACTTGTCGTTCTTCCAGATCGAGCCGACTGTCTTGAGTGCGTCGGCAATCTGCGGATCGGAGAACTTGATCTTGTGGGCCACCCACTGGTCGTAGACAGCGGGGCCGGCCTGACGCAGCACGACTTCTTCCAGCCAGTCGGTTGCAGTCCACCCGGTGGCCACTCCCGACTGGACGCCGGCGCACCACGGCTTGTTGCCGGCGGCGACAATCTTGTCGGACAGCTTGATCATGTCGTCCCAGGTGGTGGGAACGGTATACCCGGCCGTCTTGAAGGCCTTCGGCGAATACCAGACCAGCGACTTGACGTTGGCACCCAACGGCGCGGCATAGAACTTGCCATCGATGGTGCCGTATGTCCGCCAGCCCTTGTCCCAGTACTTGTCAACATTCGCTGCGACCTGCGTGGGCGCAGCCTGCACCTTGCCGGTGGCGACCAGCGTCTTGAGCAGTCCGGGTTGGGGGACGAACGCGATGTCGGGTACCGAGCCAGACTGCGCCTGCACCACGATCTGCTGCTCGAAGTTCTTGTCGGAGTTGTACTTGATGTTCGCGCCCGTACAGGTGGCGAAGTCCTTCCAGGAATTCTCCAGCTGGGTCCCCTCTACGCCGGTGATGCCGGAGTAGATGCTGATGGTCTTCCCGGAGATGCCGGGCCAGTCCTTCTTGACGGTGTCGCACCAAGTTGCGTCGTCGCCGGCCATGGCTGCGCCGCCGCTGCTGCTGCTGCCCGCACTTGAGGACATGCCGCTCGCGCCTGAGGACATGCTGCCGGCTCCGGAGGACATGCTGCTTGCCCCGGAGGACATGCTGCCGGCTCCGGAGGACATGCTGCTCGCGCCGGAGGACATGCTGCCGGCAGCGGAGGACCCGCCACCCGCGCCGGAGGACGCACCGCCCGCAGCGGAGGACGCGCCGCCCGCAGCGGAGGACCCGCCGCCCGCGCTCGAGCTTGCCGCGGTCGAACCCGAGCCGCCTGAAGCGCTGGCTGCTGAGCTGCCGCCGGCATTGTTCGAGCTCCCACACGCACTGACGATCAGCGCCATTGCACTAATCGCTGCGACGGTCGAGACCGCCGCCTTGGTTCCTGATATCCGCATCCTCGCGGACCTCCCTTTTCGGCTGAGCGGGTGCGAGGGTGTTCACACCTGATGGTGAATGAAAACGTTTTCGACCTGAAACTGCAAGACCCCGACTTAACGATTTAGTAACGGACCGTGCGCGGATGTTCCCCGAACGTGGCGATGAACAGAATTGACGGGCGCGACGACCTGGTGCCACCGTGGCCCTATGCGTTGGGAGCAGCTGTTCACCGATCTGGAATCCCAGTTCGACGAATTGGCCGAAGCCCAGCTGATGGCCGAGCTGGCCGACCGGCAGCGGATCGAGTTCGGTGCTATCGGGATGGTCGCCAGGTTGGCAGGCGCTGTTGGCTCGCAGCTGCGGCTGCGGACCTCGGCCGGCACGGCCGTCACCGGAATGCTGCGGCGGCTTGGACCCGACTGGTCCCTGATCACCGAGGGCGCCGGTCGGGAGACCCTGGTCCCGCTGGCGGCCGTCACTGCGGTCGAGGGTTTGACCGGTGCCACCGGCCAGCAGCCGACCGGGGTGGCGGCCAAGCTCGGATTGCGGAGCGCCTTGCGCGGCCTGGTCCAAGACCGGGTGCCGGTCGCGGTCACCGTCATCGGCAGCCACGGCGGGACGGACGCCGGTACCGGGACGGAGTTCACCGGCACCATCGACCGGATCGGCGCCGATTTCATGGAGTTGGCACTGCATGCCGCCTGGGAGCCGCGGCGGGCAGCCAGCGTCCGGCAGGTGGTGCTTGTGCCGCTGGCCGCCGTGGTGTTCGTCCGAGCTCAACCATTGGGGTGACGCACCCCGAACCGGCTGCTCCCGTTCCGGTACTGGTGATCACCGGGCCGGTGGGCTCCGGCAAATCCAGCGTGCTGGAGGCGGCGTCGAACTTGTTGCAGCAACAGGACTATCCGCACGCAGCGGTGGACATGGACTATCTGCGGGTCGGACGCCCGCGGCCGCAGGGTGATCCGTTCGGTGCCCGGGCCGGTTGGCGGAACCTCGGCCTGCTGTGGCCGCAGCTGCTTGCCGACGGGGCCCGCCTACTGCTGCTGGCCGACGTCGTGGAAGGCAGAGCCGGCTACCTGGCCGACTGTGCCAACTGGCTTCCGGGGTCGGCGGTGACCATCATCAGGCTGGACGTGCCGATGCCGTTGGTAATGCGCAGGATCGAGGCGAGGGAAGGCCCCGATTCGGTCGAGTGGCACCGGCAGCGGGCGTCGCAGTTGCAACGCATCATGGAACTGGGCCTGGTGGAGGACCAGCTGATCGAGGTGGGGGACCGCACGCCGGAGGAGGTAGCTGCAGAACTGTTGGCGCGCAGCGGGATCGGCTGAGCGGTCAGCGGAATCGGGCCTCGCGGGCAGCGCGGTCGGTCCGTTTTCCTCCGTTGCGAAGAGAACGATCAGATTCGCCAACGAGACAGTCAGACTGATGATCGAGGCCCACCGGTCGTTGCCGCGAATCAATAGCACCAAGGCGAGCGCCATGGCCAACACGGCGAAGAGGTAGAAGACCCGCAGGCCTGTCGGCAGCCGTGCCAACCAGCTCGCCATCCGGTTGTTTCGCTCATGGCTTGCTCCGAGGTTTGCGGGCCGCGCGACCCAGCCGAGTAATGACAGGGGCCATGACGATGACGGCCAGGATGTAGATCCAGCCACGGGTGTTCAACCGGTGTCCGGTCAGCAGACCCCCGACTGCCCAACCTGCCAGCACCGCCATCGGGATGACAACGACGAGCAGGCAGCCCAAGGCGACCAGGCGTCAGGACTCCAGTTCGGACAGCGTCTGGGATGCCTCGGCCAGCGAGGACTCGGCGCGCTGGTAGGCCCGCGCGATGTACTCCTCGAGCTTGGCCCGCTCCACTCGCCACTGGTTTCGCCCGCCGATCTGCAGGCCCTGCAGATCGCCCGACCTGACCAGCGCGTAAGTCTGAGATGCAGAAATGTTCAACACATCGGCGACATCGGCGAGGGTGAGGAACCTATCGTTTGTCATTGGTAGCCAACCCTTCATCGTCGCGTCCGGTGGTGGCACCGATCGGGTGATATCCAGGCGACCGGCTCGAAATACCGTCGAATGCCAACAGTGATTTGATGCGTTCCAACATCGGTCAGTATGCCTTGATCCCGTTCGGGGTTGTTAGAGTTGTCCACACGACAAAGTGCACAGGTTGCACCGGGGCCCTTGCCACAGGCAGGCTCCTGGGCAACCGTGGTACTCCGATTGGCCGAGGAGTATCCGCAGAATCCGGGGGCAGCAGATGGTGGCAACCTCGACCAGATCCCCGTCCGGCGCACCGACCGTGCCAGCGGCGCCGGCCCCCCGCCGGCTGACCCGCCCGCGGTGGCTCGACCCTCGCATCATCGTCGGGCTGTTGCTGGTGATCGCCGCAGTGGTGGTGGGTGCCAAGGTGATCGGCTCCAGCAAACAGACGACGCCGGTCTGGGCCGCTGCGCACGCACTGGCCGCCGGCACTGTACTGACGGCGGATGACCTGGTGCCCGTCGAGGTCAACCTCGGCGGCTCGGTCGGTGGGTATCTGGATGCGAGCACTGTCGCCGCCGGGCAGGTGTTGAACAGGCAGATAGGCATCGGCGAACTGGTGCCGGCGGGTGCACTGGCCAAGTTCGCTTCCGGCACCAGGTTCATCGCCATCAGCGTCGATGGCGAGAGCATGCCTCCCGGAGTCGTTCACGGCTCGAAGATCGACCTGTACCTGTCCGTCGGCGGGAACTCCTCGTCCACCGCCGGCGCGCATACGCAGATCGTTGCCAAGCAGGTCACTGTGCAGTCGGTGACGGCCCCGGCATCGGGAGGGCTGTCGGGTGCAAACTCGAGCAAATACCAGTTGGCCCTGTTGATGGATGTCACCGCTGCAGACGCGCTCATTCGTCAGCTGCCCACCGGCACGCCGATGATCCTGCTCGACCCACCGGAGGGCAAGTGAGCAGCGCGAAAAGGGGCCGCCGATGACCCCCGGGTTGCTGACGGCCGGCTCTGGCCAACCCTGGGAGAACGAACTGGTGGCGGCCCTCGGTAAGCCGGGGGCGTCGCTTGCTGTCATCCGTCGCTGCGTCGACATCACGGAGCTGTTGTCGGTGGCCGGCACCGGCCAGGCTGCGGTGGTGCTGATCGCTGCGGACTTGCGGCGACTCAGCAGCGATGCCATCCAGCGGCTCACCTCGACCGGAGTGGCGGTGGTGGGGGTCTACCCGGCGGCCGACCAGCGGGCAAAGCTGAGGTTGGAAAGGATGGGAGTGCTGGCCGTCGTCGCCGCCGATGCCGGGGCAGAGGCGTTGGTCGACGCAGCCAGAACTGCCGTCCTCAGCCATACCGTCGATGGGCAACGCTCGGCGGTGGGTGTGTCCGATCCGCGGTCTGCGCTCTCGGTCGGTAGCGGGCATCTCGGTCCGTCGGAGCCGATCCCGCCAACCGGGGTAGTCGCGGCAGAACCGGCGGGTCGGCCGGGCCGGGTGATCGCCGTGTGGGGTCCGACGGGCGCGCCCGGCAGGACGATGGTGGCGCTGAACCTGGCCGCGGAAGCGGCAGCGGCCGGCGCGCCGACGTTGCTGATCGATGCGGATATCTACGGCGGCGTCATCGCCAACGCGCTCGGGCTGCTGGACGAGTCGCCCGGTCTGGCCGGCGCTTGCCGGCTGGCCGCCAACGGCCGGCTGGATTCCGGTCAACTGGCCGGGTTGTGCTGGCAGGTGGGTCCGATCAGGGTGCTCACCGGTATCGCCAGGGCCGACCGCTGGCCGGAGGTGCGGCCATCGGCCATTCCGGCGGTGCTGGAGGTCGCCAGGGGTAGCGCGGCGGTCATCGTCATCGACTGCGGGTTCGCCCTTGAAGCCGACGAGGAGATCTCTTTCGACACCGCCGCGCCGCGCCGCAACGGTGCCACGCTGGCCATCCTGGATGCGGCCGACCTGGTGCTGGCAGTCGGCGCCGCCGATCCGCCGGGCACCGAGCGGCTGGTGCGCGGTCTGGCGGAGTTGACCGAGTTGATACCGTCCGCCGACCCCAGGGTGGTGCTCAACCGGCAACGGTCGACTGCGGCGTCCGCCGCCGAGGCGGCCGAGGCGATCGGCCGGTTCGCCGGTGTCGGGGTGACGGCGATCTTGCCGGAGGACAGGGATGCCACCGACAAGGCATGGCGCAGGGCGATGCCGTTGTCGCAGGTGGCGCCGGCCTCGCCGCTGCGGGTCGCGATCCGCGAGTTGGCACGTTTGGTGCTGCCGGTGACCGCTGGTTCGCCGTAGTACTTGCCAGCACTTCGCCGCCACTGGATGTGCCACCATGTTCGGCATGGCTGATCGACTGTCGGCAGCGGATACCGCGTTCCTGTATGCGCAGGACGCCGTGACGCCAATGCACGTCGGCGGGGTGGTGATCCTGAAGCCGGCGGCCGGCCTGAACTACGACCGGATCGTTGCGCACATCGCCGAGCGGCTCTCCCTGGTCCCCCGGTACCGGCAGAAGGTGCGCCTGGTTCCGGCGAGGCTGGCCAGGCCGGTGTGGGTGGACGACGAAGCTTTTGATCTGACCTATCACCTACGACGATCCGCACTTCCCGAGCCCGGCAACGATTCTCAGCTGGACGACCTGGTCGGGCGGCTGATCTCCCGGCCGTTGGATACCCAGCGACCGCTGTGGGAGATGTACGTCGTCGAGGGGCTCACTGGGGGCGGGGTGGCAATCATCAACAAGACCCACGAGGCTCTCGTCGACCGGCTGGGCGCGGTCGATCTGGCGGCGGCGATCTTGGACGTGGCCGCCGACCCCGATCGCAGCAGCGGCGATAGCTGGATCCCGCAGCCGGCGCCCTCCAACGTCGATCTGGTGATCGACGCGGTGACCGATCTGACGGCGCGGCCGATCGCGGTGCTCGACGTGCTGCGACAGGCTGCGGTGGATCTGACCTCGACCGCCGGCAGGGTGACCGAGGTGATCAGCGGAGTGGCAGGCATTGTTCGGCAAACGGTGTCGCCGGCACCTCGATCGGCGCTCGGGGCGGCCGGTACCGGGCAGCGCCGGTTCGCCAGGTTCACTGCCGATCTTGACGATTTCCGGGCCATCAGGACGGCACACGAGGGCACCGTGAACGACGTGGTGCTGACCGTGCTGGCCGGTGCGCTGCGCGAGTGGTTGCTGTCTCGCGGTGAACCGGTGACAGATGCCACCGGAATCAGGGCGCTGGTGCCGATGTCGGTGCGTAGCGGTGGCGAATCCGCACCGGTCACCTCCTACCTGGTGGACTTGCCGGTGGCGGAGCCTAACCCGGTGATGCGGCTGCACCAGGTGGTGTTCGCCACCAGAGCCCATGCCGAGTCGGGCCGCCAGGTGGGGGCCGATGCGCTGGTGGCCCTCGGTCGTTACACACCGCCGACGCTGCATGCGCTCGGCGCCAGGGTCGGCTTCAGCCTGTCGAGGCGTTCGTACAACGTGCTGGTGACGAACGTCCCGGGGCCGCAGATCCCGCTGTACGTCGCGGGTTCCCAGGTTTTGTCGACGTACCCGGTGGCTCCGCTGGTCAAGGGTCACGCGCTGGCAGTCGCCTGCACCTCCTACCGCGGCAAGGTCTTTTATGGGCTGACTGCCGACCGGGTGGCGATGTCCGACGTCGAGGAGTTCGCCGCGTTGTTGGACCAGGCCGTGACGGAGCTGAAGAATACCGTCCCGGCCGAGCCACAGCCTGTTCACCGGGCGCAGCGGGCACACCGGAGCACCCCGAGAACAGGGGAACCTGAGTGAGGGTCTATCTACCCGGAACCTTCGCGCTGCTGCGGGACTTGGTCGCCAACGGTCAGCTGCACCCGGCATCGGGCATCGCCTTCGCGGTGACGCAGTCGCTGCGCTCGGAATATCCGGATACCGACGCCGAGGAGCTGGAGTACCTGGCGATGAGCGATGCAGCCCGGGCCAGCCTGCGGC
>JALYXB010000005.1 GCA_030947305.1 Actinomycetota bacterium
CCCCGGAGCCACCGGACAGGCAGCAGAAGGCCTTCGATCCCAGCTTGAAGCAGGGCGCGCCGAACATCTGCGACGCCCTCGCACCGGCCACCGTTGCGCCGGCCTCCTCGAAAGCCTCTCTGGCTGCAGACGATTCGTCGGTCGGTTCGGCGTCTCTCGGTGTCATGGGCAGATCATTTCAGAGCAGTGGGACAGCGCTCGCAGTCGATCGTCGGCGTCCACGTGATCGCCATTTGGGTCTCCAATCGGTGAGCAGAACCTACCGTGTCCCCGGACAGGGCCGTGTCGCTGGTGCGGCCATGTACCTAGTCGTAACGGGACCGCTGTCACCGTGCGCGGTCGCTACGGCCGCAAATACGTTGGGTGGGAACGCTCCCATAGCCGCGGAGGTTACCGTGATCAGGCGTTGCACAGCTCCGGGAGCAGGTCCACCACGACGGTCCAAGCGTCCGAGGTGGCGTCGATCAGGCTGAAGTGGTCGCCCTGCACGGTATGCAGTTTCGTGACGTCACCTGCCTTGACGGCCGCAGCGACGTAGGCGGTGCTCTGGGAATACGGCACATTGCCGTCGTCCTTGCTGTGCACACAGTGAACCGGAACGCCGAGTGGGAGATGCTTGATGGGATCGGCGATCTGGTAACGATCGGGATATTCCGCGACGCCGCCGCCGAGCAGGTCGGGCACCGACGATCCACCGACGCCGGCAGCAGCTGCCACCGTCAGATCCAGCACTCCGGCCTGCGACACCACGCCGGTGACGGCCACCGCGCCCTTCCTGCGGGCCGTGAAAGCGCCAGGCGCTCCAGCGGCCAGGTGTGGTCGCGCTGCCAGCCAGGCGGCCAGTTGACCGCCCGCCGAGTGACCGATGGCCACTACCTGGGTGAGGTCGAGGTGGCCGTAGCTGCCGCCAGCGGCGAGGTCGGTCAGCTTGTCAATGCCCGTTGCCACATCCTGCAGGGTGGCCGGCCAACCGCCGCCGTCGCCGACCCGCCGATATTCGAGATTCCAGGCCGCCCAGCCACGTCTGGCCAGGTCCGCCGCCAGCGGGGTGCCGAGGTCGGCGCCGTATTCGGATAGCCAGAAGCCGCCGTGGATGATGACGGCGGTACCCTGCTTGCGGGTGCCGGTCGGCAGATGCAGTTCGCCCCACTGCGAGCTGTCAGGGCCGTACCGGATCTTGATCGGATCCGGAGTTGGGGCGGTGGTAGCCGGGGAATTGCCGGTGGCCGTCTGCATCCCGCAACCGGTGACGGCGGTGGCCCCGCCGGCCAGCAGGCCGAGCAGCGCGCGCCGGCTGACCTGCGATTGCTCGGCCAACGGTGGAACCCGCCCTTCGAACTGACAGCACCCGGACGGGCGTTACCAGGTTCTTCGGAGCCGAGCCGGTTGGTAGATTGCCCGGTCGGCGCGCTTGCCGCCTAGTCTCGCTAGCCGGCAGCGAGCTTCTCCTGGGCCCGGTCGTACTTGTCGCGGGCGGCGGCAACGTCATCCATGTTCTGCTCGGCCCAGGCCTTGACCTGCTGGATTACGCCGAGCAGCGAAGCACCGAGCGTCGTCAGGGCGTAGTCCACCCGCACCGGCACCGACGGCGTCACGGTGCGTACCACTAGGCCGTCCCGCTCCAGGTTGCGCAAGGTCTGGGTAAGCATTTTCTGGCTCACCCCGGCCAGATGCCTGGCCAGTTCAGAGAACCGGCAGTCGCCGTTGCCCAACGCGGCCAGCACCAGCGTCACCCATTTGTCGCTGATCCTGTCGAGTAAGTTCCGCGACGGACAGGTTGCCAGATACGCGTCGTACTGCCGTTTGGCCGCTGCCCGGCGTTGGCTCGCCGTCATCGTTGCCATCTGCTACCTTCCGGTGACCTACTTACTCTTGGGTGCCTACTTCCCAATGGGAAGCGCCCAGATGAGTATGGCACGAGCCGGCCGAATACGGAAGGCAACGACGAAAGGAATCAGCGATGCGTGCCATTGTGATCACCGAGCCAGGCGGCCCGGAATCCCTGCGTGCTATCACGGTTGCGGTACCGGAGCCGGCGGCGGGCGAGCTCCGCATCAGAGTTGCCGGCGCCGGCGTGAACCCGGTCGACGCGTCGACAAGGAACGGGGTCTTCCACGCCCTCGGCTGGGTACAGCAGCACGAGCACACCGGGATCGGCTGGGATGTCTCCGGGACGGTCGACGCGCTAGGGGCCGGGGTCGCCGGGCCGGCCATCGGTACCCGGGTGGTCGCCCTGTTGGACACCCTGAACGTGCCGTTGGGGACTTATGCAGAGTCGGTGGTCGTTCCAGCCGCCGGCGTTGCCGAGGTTCCAGCGGGCGTCGATCTTGTCGAAGCGGCGAGCCTGCCGCTCAATGTCCTCACTGCCGGCCAGGCCCTCGATCTGCTCGAGCTGCAGCCAGGGGCGGAGGTTTTGGTAACGGGCGCGGCGGGTGGCATCGGCGGGTTTGTCTTGCCGCTGGCGGTATCTCGGGGATTCCGGGTGACCGGGCTGGCCCGCGTCGGTGATGCCGAGTTCGTCCGCTCCACCGGTGCCGAGTTGATCACCGAGCTGCCGGCGACGCCGACCTTCGACGGGGTGATCGACGCAGCCGAACTAGTCGAGGCGGCACTCGCGGTGGTTCGCGACGGTGGTCAGTACGTCGGAGTGATCCCGGCGGCAGTACCGGAGTCGATCCGCGACATCCACACCAGCGCGGTCAAGGTTCATCACGATGGCGGCCGGCTGGGGGAATTGCTGGAGCTAGTGCGCAAGGGAACGCTGGCCGTCCGGGTCGCCGGCACTTGGCCACTGGCCGACGCTGCCGAGGCGCATCGGTTGCTGGCCAAGGGCGGCGCCCGCGGACGCTACCTGCTGGTGCCGTAACTTCGTCTGGCCCGCATGGGCGACGCTGCGTCAGCGCGAGCGGTGGTACGCCGCACGATCGGGCCAGTGTCGAAGGCCGCGGCCGGGGCCCCGGCGAACCAACAGCACGACGATCAGGATGATCAGCGGAATCGGCACGATTCCGTGTGCCAACGCCACGATGGACATCGCGATCATCAGCACGCCCAGTGCCATCAGGATGCGATTGCGCCGGCCATTCAGGGAACCGCCGAACGGACCACCGTCGCCGAAAGGGCCGGGCCGCCGCACTCCTTGCCGGCCGGGTCCACTGCGTCCTAATCGCCCCGTGGTCCAGAAGTCTTGCGCCGCAGGCAATGTGGGGTAGTACCCAGGGCCGACAAGCCCTTCTGGAAGGTCCGCGAACAGCCGCGGGAACTCGTCAAGGTAGGTAACGGCATAGGCCTGACGAACCCGATCGTCGTACTCGGAGGTGTCGATCCGGCCTGCGGTGAAGTGTTGTGCAAGGCGTTCCGCCGCCAACTGACGGTCGGCATCGGCTGCCCTCATGCGCGCATCAGTCATCGTGCATCGTCCTTGCGGTACTCGTCGGAACCCTCGTTGTCGGTGTCGTCCGCGGTGTCGTCGTCGGCGGCGTCATCCCCGTCGCCGCCGAGAATCCGGTACAGATCCGTCCGGGTGCGGCTGAGCACCTTGCGGGCGTCCGCCATCTGCTCGGCGGACCCGGTGCGAGCGACGTGGACAAAGGCGCTGGCCACCCCGAAGATCAGCTCGCCGATCTGCGAGTCGTCGTCGCTGGGGGCGACGGTCTGCCAGAGGCTGGCGAATTCTTCTGCCTTCTCGCTGGCGATTCCGCGACCCTCGTCGGTGAGCCGGAAGACCCGCTTGCCGTCCTGCTCCTCGGCGCGCACCAGGCCCTCATCCTCGAGTTGCTGGAGGGTCGGATATACCGATCCGGGGCTCGGCTTCCAACTGCCGCCGCTGCGCCGGCCGATCTCCTGAATGATCTGGTAGCCGTGCATCGGCTCCTCGGCGAGCAGGGCCAGCACCGCGGATCGGACGTCGCCGCGGTTGGCCCTTGGCGCTCGTTGCTGCCAGGGTGCGCCGCCGAACGCGCCGCCCCATGATCCAGGCCAGCCGCCCCCGAAGGGTCCGCCGCTACGGCCGCCCGGCCAGGGGCCACGTCGTTCGCCTTGCCCGCCGAACGGGCCTCCCTGGCCACGCTGATGCTGGTGGCCGCCGCCGAACCCGCTCTCGGCGAAAAACTGCTTGAACATCTTCGGAAGATCCCAAGGTTGCCCTTGCTCTGCCGCCCATGCCGCCATCACTGCCTCCTGATGATCCTGAC
>JALYXB010000024.1 GCA_030947305.1 Actinomycetota bacterium
AGTGCCGGCTGCGCAGACAATGATCGGCGACCGACAACAGGGTGTTGGCGTCCGGCGGCAGGTACACCCGGACGATCTCTGACTTCTTGTTGACGACGTGATCGATGAACCCCGGATCCTGATGGGAAAGACCGTTGTTGTCCTGCCTCCACACGTGGGACGACAACAGGTAGTTCAGCGAGGCGATCGGGGCGCGCCACGGAATGTGCCTGGTGGTCTTGAGCCACTTGGCATGCTGGTTGAACATCGAGTCGACGATATGAATGAACGCCTCGTAGCAATTGAACATGCCGTGCCGGCCGGTGAGCAGGTACCCCTCGAGCCAGCCCTGACACAGGTGCTCGGACAACACCTCCATCACACGGCCGTCGGCGGACAAGTGGTCGTCCCCGTCGATCAGCTGCGCACCCCAGGACCGATTGGTCTGCTCGAACACAGCCTGCAGCCTGTTGGATGCGGTTTCGTCCGGCCCCATCAACCGGAAGCTGTCCGGGTTGCGGGCAATGATGTCGCGTAGGAACCCGCCGAGCACCCTGGTGGCCTCACTGAACTCGGTTGCCGGATTCTTGACGGTGACCGCATAGTCCCGGAAGTCAGGCATCACCAGGTCGCGGAGCAGCAGACCCCCATTGGCATGCGGATTGGCACTCATCCGCCGGGGGCCCTGTGGGGCCAGCGCCCGTAGCTCGGGTAGCAAGGCACCAGTGCCGTCGAACAGCTCCTGCGGCCGATAGCTGCGCATCCACTCCTCAAGCTGTGCACGGTGTTTCGGGTTGGTGCGGGTCTCGGCAAGCGGAACCTGATGGGAGCGGAAAGTGCCCTCGACCAGCAGCCCGTCAACGAGTTTCGGACCGGTCCAGCCCTTCGGAGTACGCAGCACGATCATTGGCCAGAGCGGACGGTCCGCCACGGGTGACGGGGCCTCGCGGGCATGGCGCTGAATCGCCGCGACATCGTCGAGGGCCAGATCCAACGTTGCCGCCAGCTGCTGGTGAACCTCTGCCGGATCGTTGCCGGTGACGAACCGCGGCGTGTAGCCGTACCCGCGCATCAGTTCTGCCAGCTCGGTCTCCGGGATCCGAGCCAGCACGGTGGGATTGGCGATCTTGTACCCGTTGAGGTGCAACACCGGAAGGACAGCACCGTCGGTGACCGGGTTGAGAAATTTGTTGGAGTGCCAGCTGGCGGCCAGTGGACCCGTCTCGGCTTCACCGTCGCCGATGACGCACAGCACCAACAGATCCGGATTGTCGAAGGCAGCCCCGTAGGCATGCACCAACGAGTAACCCAGTTCGCCACCTTCGTGGATCGAACCCGGGGTCTCGGGTGCGACATGGCTCGGAATGCCGCCCGGAAAGGAGAACTGCCGGAACAGGGCCCGCATGCCGTCCTCGTCCTGGCCGATCGCTGAGTAGACCTCGCTGTAGGTGCCCTCCAGGTACGCGTTGGCCACCAGACCCGGCCCGCCGTGCCCAGGTCCGGTGATGTACAGGGTGTTGAGATCGCGCTGGCTGATTGCCCGATTCATGTGTGCGTACAGCAGGTTCAAGCCCGGCGTGGTGCCCCAGTGCCCCAGCAGTCGCGGTTTGACATGTTCGGCCAGCAGCGGCTCCCGCAGCAGCGGGTTGTCCATCAGGTAGATCTGGCCGACCGACAGATAATTGGCCGCTCGCCAGTAGCGGTCGATCAGCTCGAGTTGTTCGGCATCCAGCGGTTCGGTATGGACGGTGCTGTCGACGATACTGGTCATCGGGCGGTCCTCCTGGAACGGGTGATGAGGGGCAGCAGTACGGTCAGTGTGGCCAATGATGCCCGCTCCCCCACGATGCCGGGCGGTCGGTGGTGGGACTAGAGGCCAAGGTCCCTTGGAGTCGAACCCGACGGTCCTACCCGCATTCGGCAGACCCGTCGATGGTGGACTGGTGCGTACTTCTGTCTCGAACCGGCCGTCGTCCGGTGTTGCCGGTCCGCGAATTCCCGCCCCGCCGGCCGATCTGATCCAGGCGTCCGCCCTTTCGGCCGCCGAGGTTCTTGTCGCGTTGCAGGTCACCAAGGACAGCGGCCTGAGCAGCGGGGAGGTCCTCGACCTGCGCAACCGGTACGGTCCGAATGCGGTGGCGTCTCATCGCGCCCGGGTCTGGCCGGTGCTGTGGCATCAACTGCGTTCCCCGCTGCTCGGCCTGCTGGTGGTGGCCGCTGTGGCCTCGTACTTCGTCGGCGAACGCAGCGACGCCGTGATCATCGGCGTCATCGTGGCGCTCTCGGTAGGGCTCGGGTTCGTCAACGAGTTTCGCGCCGAAAAGGCGGCCGAGGCACTGCATTCACAGATTCGTCATCAGACTGTCGTCCTGCGTGACGGTCGGCGTGCGCTTCAGGACGTGCGCGAGTTGGTGCCCGGTGACATCGTTGATCTCAAGTTGGGCGACATCGTGCCGGCCGATGTTCGACTGCTACAGGTCACCGGATTGCAGTGCGATGAGGCAATTCTGACCGGAGAGTCCGCCCCGGTGGAAAAGTCGACCGAGAGCGTGCCGACCAAGACACCGCTGGCAGAGCTGGCCGGCTGTGCGCTGATGGGCACCGTCGTGCACGCGGGTAGTGGCACTGGGATAGTCGTGGCCACCGGACCGCGCGCCGAGTTCGGCAAGATCGCCGCCGGGTTGAGCACCCGTCAGCTGGATACCGAGTTCCAGGTCGGCCTGCGCCGCTTCTCGATGCTGCTGGTCTACGTGGCCGCAACCTTGACCACCTCGATCTTCCTGATCAACGTTGCGTTGCACAAGCCGATCATGGACGCGCTGCTGTTCTCGCTGGCCATTGCCGTCGGCATCACCCCACAGCTGCTGCCTGCGGTGGTGTCCAGCAGTCTGGCGGCGGGATCTCGGCGGATGAGCAGACGCAAGGTTCTGGTCAAAAGACTGGTCTGCATCGAGGATCTCGGCGACGTCGACGTTCTGTTTACCGACAAGACCGGCACGCTGACCGTCGGTCGCGTCGACTACATGCGCACCGTCCCCATCGATGCCAACACCTCGGAGCAGGTGCTGCGATGGGGGCTGATGTGCACCGAAAACACCGCCAACGACGGACAGGCGGTCGGCGGAAACCCACTCGACCAGGCGCTCTGGGACTCCCCAGCCGTTGCCTCCATTCGAGACACCATCGCCGGCCACCAGCCGATCGCGGTGCTGCCCTTCGACCACGACCGCCGAATGGTGTCCGTGCTCGTCGCATATCAACAGGGCCGGTCCATTCTGATCACCAAAGGAGCACCGGAAAGTGTGTTCGACCGTTGCACTTCGGTCTCGACGGACGCGAAAGACGCTCTCGCAGCCGAATTCGCCGCAGGCAATCGAGTTATCGCGGTCGCCACCAGAGTCGCCCCACACCCAGATCGACTGAGCCTCGAGGACGAACACGATCTGCAGCTGGCCGGACTGTTGGTGTTCCTGGATCCGGCGAAACCGGATGCGGCTGCTGCGCTGCGTCGACTCGCCGGTCTCGGCATCACCGTCAAGGTGGTCACCGGGGACAACCCCGCCGTGGCGGTCAAGGTGTGCCAGGAGCTGGGCCTGGCCGACGGTGCCGCGCTCACCGGCGTCGAACTGGACGCGCTTGACGACGTCCAGCTGGCCGCTACCATCCTGGCCACCACGGTCTTCGGCAGAGTCAGTCCCGAGCACAAGGCACGGATCGTCCGGGTCCAACGGCGAAGCGGCGGCGGAGTGGCATTCCTCGGCGATGGCGTCAACGACGCCCTGGCGCTGCACGCCGCCGATGTGGGTATCTCGGTCGACTCCGCGACCGACGTCGCCAAAGACGCGGCCGACGTAATCCTTCTCGACAAGGATCTCGACGTGCTCGCCGACGGCGTCACCGAGGGACGCCGCATCTTCGCCAACACCATCAAATACGTCCTGATGGGAACCTCCAGCAACTTCGGCAACATGTTCTCGGCGGCCGGTGCGTCGCTGTTCCTGACCTTCCTGCCGATGTTGCCGTCGCAGATCCTGCTGAACAACCTGCTCTACGACGCCAGCCAGCTGGCCATCCCTACCGACAACGTCGACGAAGATCAACTGCGCCGACCATCCCACTGGGACATCAAGTTCATTCGCCGCTTCATGATCTACTTCGGGCCGCTGAGTTCACTGTTCGACTTCGCCACCTTCGCCGTCATGCTGTGGATCTTCCACTCTGGGCCAGCCCAGTTCCGGTCCGGCTGGTTCGTCGAATCCCTGGCCACCCAAACCCTGGTGATCTTCGCGATCCGAACCCGAAAGATCCCATTCTTCCGCAGCCATCCCAGCCTGCCGCTCACCCTGGCCGCATTGAGCGTGGTGGTCGTCGGGGCGATATTGCCGTCCACCCCATTTGCCCACGAGCTTGGCTTCCAGCCACTCCCAGGGGCGTTCTTCGCGGCCTTGGTCGCGATGGTCGTCGGCTATCTGGTGCTCATCGAGTTCGGCAAGAAGCTGTTCTACCGCACCGCATCCGCCAGCCCGACCCGCCGACGGCCATACCATCCCGTCCGCTATCAGGCCCGACGGGCCGCACAGTTCAGCACAACCCAAACCTCAAGGAGACACCATGCCGGGTAACAACATGACCAAGACCGGGCCGAATTCGATTGCACAGCAACAGATGTGGATACTGCCCGAAGACCGGACCGACAGCGACATCAATGCGCCACGGTGGTCCAAGTTTGGGGAAACCGGCCACCGGCACTGATTTCGCAGCCTGTTCATACCCGTTTGCCGCGGGAAAGCAGCGTCACCAGTCCTCACCATCCCAGACAGCTGGGCAAAGCTACCCGTGCGAAAGGCTCGCTAACCCAGTCGAACCTGGTGATGTGGCAGCGTTGCTGGCCCTCGGACGCGATCGGTGAACCCCAACCACCACATGCCAATGTCGATCACCTTCAACAGCGCAGGACGACATACATCTGGCACCGACGCGGCAGCACAGACTCCCGGCCGGACCCCCGACGAACGGAGTGGATGCAATGCAAAGGATCTCACTGGAGGCGTTGGCCCGCCAACAGCTCGAACGCGCAGCTGACGCCGGCGGCGGCCATACCGCGGACACCGTCTTCGGAGGTCGCGAAAACGTGCTTCGGCAGACCGTCATCGGCATGGTCAAGGGTGCAAAGCTGGCCGAGCACAATAATCCGGGCGAGGCCACGGTGCAGGTACTACGTGGACGCGTCCGGCTGTCCAGTGGCGATCTGTCCTGGGAGGCACGCACCGGTGACATGATTTTCGTTCCCAACGCCCGCCATAGCCTCGAGGCGCTCGAGGACTCCGCCATCTTGCTGACCGTCGCCAAACTGCCGTAGCCAGTTGACGGCCTGCACCGGTGCTACCAACTGTCATTCCCACCCCGTCTGATTCCTGGGCGATCCTACGAGCTCTACCGACCCGACGGAGCCTCATGCCTGACGACAACACCGTGAATCACCCGGACGGCGACAACGACTTACCGCGACGCGAGCCAGAGCCGGCGATACTGCCTGCTGCACACGTCTCGAAGGTGACTCCGGACGCGGTCGCAAGCTTCCGGTCGCAACTCACCATCGGCGAGGATGTCGTGGATCCGACGACGTGGGCCGGGTCGGTGCCGGTCGCGCATGGGATCACCCCCAGGGTCCGGATCGGCCGGAGCAAATGGTTCAACCTGCTGTGGTTGCTGCCAATCGGATTCGTCGTCCTGATCGTTGCAATCGCCATCGGCAAGGGGCTACGGGACACTGGCGCTGTGCAGCGCTTCATCGACCGCTACCCCGGCACCGTCACATCCCCCAGCGCCGAACAACAACCCGGCCTGCCTATCTGGGTCGGCATACAACACTTCTTCAACCTGTTCCTGCTGATCTTCATCATCCGATCCGGGCTACAGATCCTCAGCGACCATCCGCGGCTGTACTGGACGCGGCACAGCACCCCGGGCAAGGACTGGTTCCGCATCCAGAAACCTGTACCAACCGATCCGCTGTGGACGGCGAAAAAGGATTCCATCAGCCTGCCCGGCCAGGTCGGGCTGCCCGGGATCCGGCACTCCATCGGGCTGGCCCGCTGGTGGCACCTGGGCGTTGACACGTTGTGGTTGCTCAACGGGCTGGTGTTCTACGTTTTGCTGTTCACCACCGGGCAGTGGCGGCACGTCGTCCCCACCAGCTGGTCGGTGATTCCCAACTCGATATCGGTGCTGATCCAGTACCTGTCGCTGAACTGGCCGACCGAAACCGGCTGGGTGGCCTACAACAGTCTCCAGCTGATCGCCTACTTCATCACGATCTTCATTGCCGCGCCACTGGCAGTGCTGACCGGGCTCGGCATGTCACCCGCACTGTCGACCCGGTTCAAGCCGATCAGCAAGATGTTCAGCATCCAAGTGGCCCGCTCGCTGCATTTCCTGGTGCTGGTGTGGTTCTTGTTGTTCATCACCATCCACGTCGCGTTGGTGTTCACCACCGGAGTGTTGCGGAACCTCAACCACATCTACGCCGCCCGGGACGCATCCGACTGGGTGGGCTTTTCGGTCTTCGCGCTCACCTTGGTCCTGGTCATCCTGGCGTGGGTTGCGGCAACCCCCTTCACCCTGCACCACCCGCGGGTGGTGCAGCGGGTCGGCTTCGCGCTGGTCGGACCCGCACAGCGGCTGTTCGAACACCTGGACGCCACCCCCGGCCAATACAGCGAGAAGGACATCTCCCCCTACTTCTGGCACAACGGCCAATACCCGGACTCCGCGGAGTACACCGCCCTGTTCGACGGACACTTCGCCGACTACCGGCTGCGCATCAACGGCCTGGTCGACCGGCCGGCCGAGCTCACGATGACGGAGCTGCGGGCACTGCCTCCGCATGAGCAGATCACCCAGCATTTCTGCATCCAGGGTTGGTCGGGTATCGCGAAGTGGGGTGGGGTGTCGATGCACACCATCATCGACCTCGTCGAACCGCAGCCGGAAGCGAAGTGGGTGGTCTTCTACTCGCTGGGCGACGGGCCTGACGCCGGCATCTACTACGACGCGCACCCCATCGAGCAGATGAGTAACCACCTCACGATGCTCGCATACGACATGAACGACCAGCCACTGTCCTTCGGCCACGGCGCACCGCTGCGGCTGCGCAACGAAACTCAGCTCGGGTTCAAACAAGTCAAGTGGATCAAGGGAATCGAGTTCGTCGCGCACTTCTCCGAAATCGGCGGCGGCTACGGTGGCTACAACGAAGACCACGAATTCTTCGGCTACAGACAATCCATCTAAGGTGCGGTTCGCTACAGCGCATCGGCCGCTCGGACGGCTCGCGAACAGGGCGGAACAGCAGAGTCGGACGAGGACATGCCGTGACTGGCGCCGAGCGCACTACGGTGGCGCGATTCTTCACCTGCGACTTCCCGCCCGGGCTGCTCTTGGAGTCACCCGCCGTCAGCGGCGTCGGCCCGTCGGCGGCATCGCTGTCGTTACGGTCGCTGGCGTCCGCAACAGCTAAGCGAACGGTCAGTTTGGCGATCGCTCCCCCTCCCGGCCGCTCGGACAGGACAACTCCCCGCGGTGTGCCTGGGCGATCTCCTGCACCAACGACAGGCCAAGCCCGAACCGCCGACCGGCGGGCCCGAACCCTGGATCAGAGTTGTTGCGCCGAACCAGTTGTGCGCCGCGGGCGAACCGCCGGACCAGCTCCGCCGGGGTCTGCCCGCCAAGGCCTTCGCCGTTGTCCGTCACTGCGATACCGATGTGTTCGGCGTCCATGGTGATGCCGACGTCGATGGTATCTGTCGGCCCGGTGTGGCCGATGGCGTTGTCCACCAGCGCCTTGATCGCCCGCCGCAGCGCGGTACGTGACTCACGGACCATGGCAGCAGTGTTAGCACCGGATCGAGTCGGCGCGACACCGGATTGTTCGGCCAGGATGGCCATCTCGGCCATCACCGCGTCTGCCAGCCGCGCCACGTCGAACAGATCGCCGCGCAGGTTGGCCAACGGTGAGGCGACCGTCGACAAGCTGGATCCGATGGTGCTATGGGTGCTCAGGAACGCTGAGAGAGCGCGCCGGGTGACTCGCGGTCTGTTCGATGTCAACGGCGGTGGACAGCTCGACCCTTCCGGTCTGGTCAAAGGCTGGGCGGCCTAGCGAGCCGTCCGTCGGGTGCACCTTCCCGGCGTCGACCGATACCTCGCCGGCGGGGACATCGCGCTACGAGCCTTCGATCCTGGCAGTCCGTGGCGCATCGGCATCGAGCATCCCGACGACCCCTCCGGGCTGTTGACGGTGCTGTCGCTGGTGTCGGGGGCAGTCGCCAGCTCGGGCACCGCCCATGGTGGCCAGCACCTGTGGGACCCGCGCGTAAAGCTGCCGGGCGTCGATGGCAGGCAGCCGGTACCGGCAGGTCCGGCCTGGGCACCAGACGGCAAGCTGTTGGTGACGCTCAGCGGCAACAACACCCTCGGAGCCGTCGATCCCAGCACGAACACCTGGGTGCAGCGGGTCAAGGTCGGCAACGTGCCCAACAGCATCGTGGTGGTCGACGGCGATGGTCGGCTGCTGCGGCTGAAAGATCAGGATCGATCGCTGTGGGACTGCGCCGCGATCGCCGAGGCGGACTCCTTGATCGCTGAAGGGCTATGCGGTGGACGGCCGGGACGCTACGTGCTGCAGGCCGCGATCGCATCGGTCTATGCCCAGGCTCCGACATTTGCCCAGACCGACTGGCCGAAGATCGTCAACCCACTACGACGGACTGCTGGAGATCTGGCCATCACCGGTGGTGGCGTTGAACCGCACGGTGGCGGTGGGGATGGTCGCCGGGCCCGCGACGGCCCTAGCAGAGATCGACGAGCTGGAACTGGATACGCGGCTGACGAGCTACGACTACCTGCCGGCGATCAAGGCGGATCTGCTGCAGCGGCTCGGCCGAACCGGTGAGGCCGCGACCGGCTACCGGGGCACGCTGAAATTGACCAAGAGCGAAGCCGAGCGCGAGTTCTTGGCGGGCCGGATCGCAGGCTCATGAGGGGTGTTCCGTCCATCCTGGCCCGCCGGCAACCAGGCAACCTGACGCCGGCGTGCGAGGCGGTCAGCAGCCGGTGGCGACGGGGCGGTGGGCAGCGCACCAGCCGGAGTACGAGCCGGGATACAGCGCGAGGTCGAGGCCGGCGATCCGGCCGGCCAAGATCAGGTGGCAGGCCGTCACTCCAGAGCCGCAGGAAGCAACGGCAACGGGTGCCGACGATCCGGGCTCGGTATTGTCGGCCGCCGGCAGTCCGGCGGCGGCGAACCTTGCCGTCAACTCCTGCACCGGCCGGAACGTCCCGAGGCCGGTCACCAGCTCGGCAGACGGCAGGTTCACTGCGCCGGGAATGTGGCCGGCGACCGGATCGATCGGCTCCTTCTCACCCCGGAAGCGCTCCGGCTCCCTGGCATCCAGCAGTATC
>JALYXB010000228.1 GCA_030947305.1 Actinomycetota bacterium
TCACCACAGGCCCCGGCGGCCACATCACCTGGACCCCGACCCGGGCCGTGATCGGCAACCCCGCAACCGGAGCGGTGCTCACCCACACCTACGCCGATGACCACGGGTCATTCACCGCCGCCGGTACCGGCTTGCACTACACCGCTGCCGTGGACCGCGCCCCCGACACGGGTAACGGAGCCCCCTACACCGTCGGCGACCGCTGCTGACCAGCACCAGGCGTCACCGGCGGCGAAACACCCCTGCGGACTGATCAGCGGGGGCCCGGTTGGCCCGGCGTCGCGGCGCTGGTGCCAACTGGGCGGCGCCTCGGTTCGTGCTAAACGCGAGGCAATGCCCGTTGATATCAACGGGCATTGCACCGAGTGCTTAGCCCGCGGCGCCAAGTACTACGCACTTGGCGACGGATCCTCAAGCGTCAGGTATCAACCGAAGCCGCGCCGTTGCCCTCCGCCGCGGGTTGGATGTTGGCGTTCAGGTGGAAGACATTGTTGGGGTCATAGGTCGCCTTGATCTGCTGGAGCCGGGCGTACTTGTCGCCGTACGCGTTGCGGACGCGGTCGGCGTCGTACTCGGTCATAAAGTTGACGTATCCGCCGACACCGACGGCGTGCTCGGCTAACGCCGACCAATAGGTGCGAACCCAGTCCCGTTCGGCCGCCAGACTCTCGGGTGCCGGGGTCGTGGCCGAGATGTTGACGACGTAGCCGATGTCGCGACCGCCGCCGAAGCCCGAAGCGTCGGGGTCGGCCCGCCTGTATGCGCCGCCCATCACGAAGATAGGGACGAACGATAAAGGTGACATCTTTTTGGCCTGGTGCTCGAGGATAACCTCGATGGCACCGTCCGTGAGATCGTCCAGGTAGACGGCTTTCTCGTACGAGTACATGCCCCACGGGGCGGAGTCGTCGAACATTTGTTGAAGAGCAACGTAGGGGATGGGGGTCACCATCTCAACCATTGGTTCGAGCGCCTGCTTAACCGGCGCAATCAGCCGCGCGTGGGATGACTCGTCACCGAACCCGGCGACCAAAAGAGCGAACGCCGGCGTGAAATGCAACTCCGCGGGCACGAACGGCGCGGGCGGGGCGCTGAGCCCGGCGAGAAACGCTGCGCAGTCGTCGGGCAGATCGCGTACGTAGTCACGGGCGAAGCGGAAGAGATCGGCGCCCTGGTCGGGGTGAAAGAGAAATAGGCCAAGATGAACGATCGGGCCAACCGGGCGCAACGCGAACTCGAACTCGGTCACGACCCCGAAGTTGCCCCCACCGCCACGGATCGCCCAGAAGAGATCCGGGTACTCCGTCTCCGAGACGCGCAACGCTTGGCCGTCGGCGGTGACGATGCGCGCACCCACGAGGCTGTCGCACGATAGCCCAGCCGGGCGGACCAGCCAGCCGATGCCTCCGCCGAGAGTCAGCCCGGCGACACCGGTCCTGCTAATAAAACCACCCGTTACAGCCAGACCATGGACCTGGGTCGCGGCGTCCAGCTCGCCCCAAGTTGTCCCGCCCTCACACCTGGCCCGACGCCCCGCGGCGTCGACGGTCACTGTCTTCATCGGGGTCAGGTCGATCATCAGCCCGCCTTCGGTGAGCGCGAAGCCGGCATAGTTGTGACCGCCGCCGCGCACCGAAACCTCCAGGGCCTCCCCTTGCGCGAAGGCCAGCGCCGCGCCGACATCACCCTCGCATGTGCACCGCACGACGACCGACGGCCGTCGCGTGATCGCCGCGTTCCAGATGTTGACGGCTTCGTCGTAGCCCACCTCACCGCGTTCGCAGACCGATGCGGCGCCGCTGAGGGCGCGCCGTAGCGCCTCGAGACCCTCTCCCTCTCCCAACGTTGTCATCATCGCTCCAGTTCACGAAGGCGGATAGTAATTTGCCGCCCGGTCGCCGCCCGCCACACCACGACGGGTTGCCGCATGGCGGCCGCCTCTTGGTTGTGTCCGTTATTGGACTCCCATTCGTACCCTGGGGTCAATTGCCCTTCCGCGCTAGACGGCACCTCTCTGTTGTCAACTGCGTTGTCGGCTTGGGGGTTGTCGGGTCGGTGCTGCCCGGCCGGTGGACCTCCTGGAATTTCTGGAGGGTGGGTTGTCTACGCCGACTCCCGGTCGGGGGGCGGTGGTGCGGTCTAGTAACGCTGCTCGTAGTTGGTGGGTCTGCCCCGGCTTGGTGACTCCTGGCCCCGTCAGGTTGATGCCTGGCGGGAAGGATGATGACCATGCCGACGACGTATCAAAGGGAGTTTCGCCGGAACGCCGTCGCGGTAGCCCTTCGCGGCGATCAGACCCGAACGGTGGTCGCCCGTCGCTTCGGGATCTACGTGTCGTGTCTGACCCGCTGGCTGACCATCGCCGACCGCGATGGGGGCTCCGCGTCGGCAGTTCCCCCAGCAGTGCCGGCGGTGCGCCGGTGTTGGATCCGGCTCGGGTCCGTGAGCTGCTGGGTCTGCCCGCCGTTTACCTCCCCAGCTCCGATGCATCCGGGCCGCTGATCGGCGTTTCCGCTGGTCAGAGTGGTGGGCGATACTGGGATTGAACCAGTGACCTCTTCCGTGTCAGGGAAGCGCTCTCCCGCTGAGCTAATCGCCCGAACTGGCAGTTTCACCAGGACGAGGTGGGAACGGGATTCGAACCCGTGTACACGGCTTTGCAGGCCGTTGCCTCGCCTCTCGGCCATCCCACCGATGTCGAGAACCCCGGTCGACGAGGGACTCTTCGAGCGGACGACGGGATTCGAACCCGCGACCCTCACCTTGGCAAGGTGATGCGCTACCAACTGCGCCACGTCCGCATGCGGGACGAAATCCCGCAGTGCTCGGCAACTCTATCCGAGGGTCTAGCCGGTTCCAAACCCGACGAACCGGCCGGAAGGCTCAGGCCGTTTCCGGTCGGCGCCAGCTCATCGCCAGCAGCGAGGCGAGTTCGGCGTCCAGGCTATAGAACTCGCTTTCGCGGCCGAGCGGAACAGCCTTCTCAATGGTGTCGGCGAAGGTGGTCAGGTCGATGCTGTTGGCCAACAGGTGGGCATCGCCATCCGGCGAATGCAGCTCGATGATGACGCCGCCGTCCACCGGGTACAGCTGGATGTCACCATGACCTGCTGGCAGTCGCACCCCTTGAATCACCAGGTCGCGGGCGAACACCCACTCGACCGCCGGCGAGTCATCCAGGCTGAGCGAGAGCTGAACACAGAACGGCTGTTGTGTGGTGTAGCGAAGCTCTGCATCGACCATCGGGTGGCCCGGGGCCGACACCAGCATCATCGCCGTGTCCGTCACCGTCACCGGCTGGGTCGCGACCCCGAAACCGTTCATGCTGTTCTCCCGAGAACGGGACGTTCTCCTCGCGGAGACGTCGTTACCTTCTTCGAGAGAGAGGACGTAGGCGCTTGGCGACGATCACGCGGATCCCCGATTGTTCACCCGGTTGGCGCAATGTGCTGCCTGTTCGCCCGGACGCCGGTGCGGCTGGATTCGCGGCGAGTCGGGCCAGCACGATCGGGTACGGTTATCCTTCGCGCTGGCCGTTGGCCCAGTGCGATCCCGGGCGATTAGCTCAGCGGGAGAGCGCTTCGTTCACACCGAAGAGGTCGCAGGTTCGATCCCTGCATCGCCCACCACCCCGACCAGTTGAACGCTTCAGCCCTGTCATATTGGCCTTGGCGCTGAGCCACCAGCGCGTCAGAGTCGTTCGCGGGCAAGGACTTTGCGATGCACCACGCGCTCCACCACAAAGCTCAAGATCGGTACGACGCCGGCAAGTAATACGCCGAGGATGCCCTTGATGCTCCACCGATCCTTGTACCCGAGGTCGAAGGAGAACAGCGCGTAGGCCGCGAAGATCACCCCGTGGATCGGGCCCCACACCTCGGTCGCCCAGCGCTGGTCGAATCCGTATCGCAGGATCACCGTGATCACCAGGATGAACAGCGCGATGCCTTCGGCGAAGGCGACAATCCGGTAGCGCTGCAACGCTCCCGCCAGCTTGCGCGGAAGCTCACTCGAGCCTGGGGTGCGGGCTTCGGCCCGGGCTGCGGTTGGATCAATGGGCACGTCGGCGGTCCTCCTGGGCGAGCGCTGCCAGCCTTCGGTTGTAGGCGGCAAGTTCGGGATCGTCGTCGTCGTCGACGTCATCGACGGTGCCCACAAAGACATCCGGCCGTTCGACGGGCCGCTGCTCCGGGCGGACGGCATCGGCGTTCGTGGGTTCCTGCTGGTCGTCCGACTCAGTGTCAGCCGTCGGGTGCGGCTCGGTTGTCGGCGACATCGGATGGTCGGCGGCGTCGCCGACCATGGACGGATCGAGCCCGTCGGTCAGGATCGCCGTCAATCCCTCGTCCAGGCGGCGGTCATCGTCGACGTCCCTAATTCGTTCCAGCTGCAGGAATCGCGCCCAGATGTAGATGAAGCCGACCGCGAACGCCGGCCACAGGATTGCGTAGGCAAGGTTTTGGACGGTGCCGTCCGGATCGTGGGTGCGATGCCACTGCCAGACGCTCAGTCGCAGACAGACGAGCACCGCGATCAATACCAGCAGATGCCCGACCAGCCATCCCGGTTTCAGGAAGCGACGGTCCACATCGGCGACGGTAGCACCGGAATTCAGCACGCTCCCCCCACGCAGGAAGGCCGCAGCCCCAACGCCTGAGCTGCCAGTTCGCCCGTCCGCCCGGTGGTGATGCTGGCGAGGTCGGCCAGCGTGTCGATGTCCCTGCGGATCCAACTCTCTGCAGCCACATCCAGTGCTTTGGCTCCGGCGTCCTGATGACGTCGGAAAGACTGTGATCCGTAGTGCGGGTGCAGCTCAGAGGGGTCCAATGCAGCCAGCAGTGTGGTCCCGACTCCTTGCCGGTCAGCGATCACAGCCATCGAATGCTGGTCATCACCGATGAGCATCGACGCGGCTTGCTGCAGCACCGCGTCGAGTTCGGCCGCAGTCACGCCAGGCAGGTCGGCCGGCAGCACAGCAACCATCCCGGTCGCCGCTGCCACGCCTTCAGCAATCGCCGCATTCAGCGACCTGGTGGCGGTGAGCTGCACCCGCACGCCCGCAATGGTCGCCAGTTCGGCGGCGTCCACCTGCTCGTCGGCCACCACCAGCAGCTGGGTCACCGCGGCGGAAGCGGCCGCTGCGGTGACCGTGTCGACCGCCAGCGCGCGGGCAATGCGCTGCCGCAGCTGCGGGTCGACATCGATCCGGCTCTTGCCCCTCGAGGTGGACTTCACCGGGACGATCAGCGTCCAACCGGCCGGCGGCAGCATCCCGGCGCGCGGGGTCGGGGCGGTGGTCACTGCTTCATTCTCCCGATCGTCACCCGCGCGGTTGCCCTGAGGAGGGTGTGACGATCAACTCTCGGCGACCCGCTTCTTCTCGGTGGCCACGTCGAAATCGGGGGGCGGATACTGCACATTCAGCGCGGTGAGCTTCTCGTGCAGCAAGGCCCCGACCGCCCAGTTCCGGTACCACTTCTTGTCCGACGGGATCACGTACCACGGGTTGCCGACGGTGCTGCACTTGCGCAACGCGTCGGTGTAGGCCTGCTGATAGGCGTCCCACTTCTCCCGCTCGTCGACATCGCCGGGGTTGTACTTCCAATACTTCGTCGGATCAGCAAGCCTGGCCATCAGTCGCTCGGCCTGTGCCTCCTTCGAGATGTGCAGGAAGCACTTGATCACCGTGACGCCGTCCCTGGCCAGTTGTCGCTCGAACGCGTTGATCTGTGCAAATCGCTTGGCCCACACCGTTTTCGGCACCAGCTCGTGCACCCTGACGATCAGTACATCCTCGTACTGCGAGCGGTTGAACACCCCGATGTCGCCCGCAGCAGGCACCTGGTTGCTGATCCGCCACAGAAAGTCGTGGGCGAGCTCATCCGCTGTCGGCTGCTTGAACGACGCGATGCGAACGGCGCCAGGGTTCAGCAACCCGACGACATGGCTGATGACGCCGTCCTTGCCGGACGTGTCCATTCCCTGCAACAGCAGCAGCACGCTGCGCCGACCGCCAGCTGTGCTCTCGGCGTGCAGCCTCTCCTGCATTTGCGCCAGGCTCGGCCCGAATTCGGCCAGCGCCTCTTCGGCGGCGCGTTTACCCTTCGGGCCACCGGCCAGCGGCGTCGTCGACAACTCCGACAGCTGGAACTCTCCGGTCGGTAACTGCAGCGCGGTAGCCAAACCGGTGGCGGGCGCGACATCGGCCCTGGACTTATTGCTGGATTTGTTGCCGGACGCGGACTTCTTCGATGACTTCTTGTTGGCCATGGCTCACTGTGACACGACTGGCGTGCCCCGTGCACACGGCGAACGGCTGGACTGCACCTGGCGCGACCTGCGCCGGTGACCATTCCGACGCTGGCCTGATCTACAGGCGACCCGCCCACCCGCAACAATCAACCGGCGGGAAGAGCGCTGACGCATTGATGTGATGATGATGAGGCGTTTGCACAGGCTGAACGGTGCGCATGACGGCCCGTAGGCTTACGTCAGCCTGGCCCGACCTTTCGGGCCGATCACGAAACGGAGCACGGCGTGACCAGCCCCAACACCAGCATGCATCCCGGCCCGCAGCGCACCGGCGGCGTGACGTCGTCCGGTGCGGCAGCCCTGCTGGGGCTCGAGGAACAGTGGTGCGCACACAACTACCACCCGTTGCCGGTCGTGCTGGCCACCGCTGAAGGCGCCTGGGTCACCGACGTGGACGGCAAGCGGTACCTGGACATGTTGGCCGGCTACTCGGCGCTGAACTTCGGACACCGGCACCCGGCGCTGATCGCCGCCGCCGCCGAGCAGCTCGGCAGGGTCACCCTGACGTCGCGGGCCTTCCACCACGACCAGCTCGGACCTTTCTGCGCCGAGCTGGCCCAGCTCACCGGCACCGAAATGGTGCTGCCGATGAACTCGGGCGCCGAGGCAGTCGAGTCCGCGATCAAGATCGCCCGGAAGTGGGCGTACCAGGTCAAGGGTGTCCCGGAGAACCGCGCCCAGATCATCACCGCCGGCGGCAACTTTCACGGCCGCACCATCTCTATCGTCTCGTTCTCCGACGACCCGGTGGCCACCGCCGACTACGGGCCGTTCACCCCAGGCTTCGTCAGCGTCAAGTACGGCGATCCGGAGGCGCTGGCCGCCGCTTTCACCCCGGAGACCGCCGCCATCCTGGTCGAGCCGATCCAGGGCGAAGCGGGTGTAATCGTGCCACCGGCCGGCTACCTGGCCGAGATGCGCCGACTGTGTTACGAGCACAATGTGCTGCTGATCGCCGACGAGATTCAGTCCGGCCTCGGCCGCACCGGGGAGCTACTGGCGCTGGACCACGAGGGTGTCCGGGCAGACCTGTACACCCTGGGCAAGGCGCTCGGCGGCGGCCTGCTGCCGGTGTCGGCCGTCGTCGGCCGACGCGACGTGATCGGTGTGCTCACACCAGGTACCCACGGCTCGACGTTCGGCGGCAACCCGCTCGCCTGCGCCGTCGGGCGGGCTGTCGTTGCGCTGTTGGCCACCGGCGAGATGCAAGCCCGCGCAAAGGATCTCGGCGCCCACCTGCACAACAGGCTGGGCGAGTTGATCGGCAACGGCGTCGCCGACGTCCGCGGTCGAGGGCTGTGGGCCGGCGTCGAACTCGCCCCTGGTGGGCCGGCCGGACGGACGGTGTCCGAGGCCATGATGGCCCGCGGGGTGCTCATCAAGGAGACCCACGAATCGACGCTTCGCTTCGCGCCGCCGCTGGTAATCACCCGACCCGAGATCGACTCCGCCGTCGACAGCCTGGCTGCCGTCATCAAGGCTCACTGACCGAAGGCGCTGTCGGGAGCCGAGCAACTGCTCGGGCCGGGCCGGACCGGCAGCTGCCGGTCCGGGTGAAAGGCCCGATCGAAGGCCGGCAAACCTGCGGCGTGATGCAATGGATCGGTGCAGCTCTTCCGCCCTGGCTCGATCGTCGCCGGCCCGCTGGCCACCCTTGACCTGACCGCAGCGGGCGACCAGAGCGCCACCGAGGACCTGCTGGCGGCGGCGCTCGCCTGGCCCAGCCATCTGGCCGGCGTCGAGCAGGGGGTCAAAT
>JALYXB010000037.1 GCA_030947305.1 Actinomycetota bacterium
CCGGGTTGCTCTGGGGGTCGACGACTCAACCTGGGAACGGGGTCGGGGCTGGGCCATCGTCCAAGCCATCGTCGCGTTGCCGTATTACGTCCACACCAACACCGTGATGGCCGACACCGCTCGTCACACCATTGCCGCGGTTCTTGACTGAGCCGCGTTCCGTCGAACCTCGGCGATCGCCGCACCTCAATTCGCTGGTGCGCGGGTTGCTCGCCGCGGGAGAGCTTCCGGGCTCACCAGCGCCGCCGTCGCAGCGCGGCGACGACAGGATCCGGCTACGGCTAGGCGCTCATCCGGTGGATTTCGGCGCGCTCGTTGCGGTCCGGCCCGTCGTGTGGATCTGGCCCGAGGTGCCGGTCTTGCCAGCCGGCGGGGCGGTCGAACCAGCGCCGTAGAAGTCGAAGCAGCGCCGGATGTCGTACACCACACCAATGTTCAGCGCTTGGACCTGGTCCAGCACAGTCGTGCTGGTCGCACTGTTCACGTCACCGGCGGCCTGCGGGCTGGTCACCACCTCATAGACGGCCTTGTTCAGGTCATTGGGCGAGAGCTGTAAATGCCTGGCGCCGCGCGGGGTTTTCATCCAGCTGGCCCAGGTGCCGGCGTAGCACAGACCGCGGAGACCGGCTTGGTTCCCGGTCAGTGAGCCACCACCGGTTGCCTGCGCGGCCAGCGCATATCGACTGGCCAACAGCATGATTGCCGAGAAATCCCCACTGTTGGACTGCCAGGACGCATTCGGGGTGCCGATCTTTTGCAACTGGGCGAGGTTGTACTGCACGGCGTTGGTGGCCGGGCAGTAATCGACAGGCGCCGCCGGCCTGCTGCCTTGGCAGGGTGGCGGCTCGTCGCTGGCATACGCGGCGAGTGTCGGCTTGCGGTAGTTCGGAACGGTCCGGCCGAAATAATCGTCGAGGGTGGCGGCGACCTGCGTCATCAGGTCCGTCGTCACCGCCACGTTGCCGAAATGCATCGGCAGGGTGCTGAAGCCGGTCTCCTCGATGCGCTGGTCCACTTCGGCCTGGGTGATGGCGTTGCAACGCCGCGGGCCGTTGGCGAAGCCGAGCGATGCGGCGAAGACCCGGTCGAAGGAGGTGCCGTGTGCTTGTTCGTTGTCGGGCATCAGACCGACGGGATCGCCGACCCACATCATCGACGCGAAGACCTGCCGGAGGCCGTCACCCTGGCTGAAGTCAAAGTACTTCGAGTGGCCGTCGGCCACCCAGCGCCAGTAGGCGCCCGCATAACAGTCTGCCTGCTGCTCGAGCAGCAGCACCGAGGTCCGCGCAACGCCGAGCCTGGCCTGGACCAGGTGGCCGGTTTCGTGAGCAAGGATCGTCGGGGCGCTCAGCTCTCCCACCTGCTTCTCCATCGTCGGCATCAGATCGCCGCGGTCCCAGATGATCTCGTCACACTCGGGCAGGTACTGGGCGTTCTGCAGGCCGTGGAGTTTCTCGCCACAGGTCGACGACGTGCTGGTGTTGGAATCGAAGGACATCAACTGTTTGGCGGGGGTGAACGTCGAGCCGAAATCCTGCTGGAACACCTGGGTGTAGAAGGTATCGAGGTCGTCGATGGTGTCCAGCGCCAGGGCGTCGTACTTGTTGCCCTTGACGGCGCCCGGCGCCGTCAGCGGTGAGATGGGGGCGTTGTCCTTGAGCCCACTCTTCGGCTCCGGCGGCGGCGTCTGCGATTGGTTCCCGTCGGCGGCGGCCACCCGCACCGCCCGCCCGGACACCGACTGGGTGCAGCCGGCGGTCAGCAGTAAGATCACCGTCATTGCGGCAACCACCTGCCGGCGGCGAAACCGTCGGGTCATGGCTGGGTGGTCCTTTCTCACCGAGTCCGGCCCGCGCCGGCCCGTCCGTCGTGGTGACGCTACCGCGCACCAAGGTGTGCGTGTCGGCGAATTCAACGGAGTCCAGGTGGCAGCACCGCCCATGCTTCTCGCCCGGCGGGGAAGGCCGCTATCGGCCGCCGGGCACGGCACAATGGGCGGCATGCAGCACTCCGACACAGTCGTCCGCCGGTCGCCCTGCGGCGTAAAGCGGACCCGATGACGGCCCCCACGGCGGATCCGAACCTGCGGATCGAGCGGGCCGTCACCGTGCAGCAGGTGCTGTCGGCGAGGTCGCTGTTCGACGCCGAACCCGAACCTGCGGTGACCCAGCGATTCTTGGCGTCGGCTGGTCACCACCTGCTGATCGCCTACGACCGTGCCGAAACTCCGGTCGGATTCGTGTCCGGTGTCGAAATGACCCATCCTGACAAGGGCACCGAGATGTTCCTGTACGAACTCGGCGTCGGCGAGCAGGCCCGGCGCCGGGCAGTAGGAGCTACCTTGGTGTCGGCGCTGTCCGATCTTGCCCGGTCGCGGGGCTGCTACGCGATGTGGGTGGTCACCGAAACCGACAATGTCGCTGCCAAGGCGACGTATCGCAAGGTTGGGCCGCAGGATGGCGAAGTTGTCGAGCTGTACAGCTGGGATCTGACCCCAGAGGACGACCGTTGACGGCGCCAACTCCGGCCGGGAGGAACAGCCCGCCGACCGGGCAGCCGGCCGACCCGACTGGCGACCGCAGCGTCCGACCGATCGAACAGACGGTGCAGCGCGACTTCTCCGGCAGCATGTCCTACGGCGACTACCTGGATCTGGACCGGCTGTTGGCGGCCCAGCACCCGCGGTCGCAGCCGCCGCAGCACGACGAGTTGTTGTTCATCGTTCAGCACCAGACGTCCGAGCTGTGGCTCAAGTTGATGCTCCATGAGCTGCAGTCGGCCAGATGGCTGCTCTCCACCGACCAGTTGCCGCAGGCCCTCAAGCGGCTGGCAAGGGTGAAGCACATTCAGAACACGCTGACCGATCAATGGTCGGTGCTCACCACCTTGACGCCGAGCGAGTATGCCCAGATCCGCCCGTTCCTCGCCACCAGCTCGGGGTTCCAATCGTGGCAGTATCGGGCCGTTGAGTTCCTGCTGGGCAACAAGAATGCCGAGATGCTGCAGATGTTCTCGCACGACGAGGCGGCCACTACGATGCTGACATCGCTGCTCGGCGAGCCCAGTCTGTACGACGAGTTCCTGCGGTACCTGTCCCGCCGCGGCTATCCCATCCCGCAGGCCGTCCTTGATCGCGACGTGCGCCGGCCGTACCAGATGAACACCGACCTGGTGCTGGCCCTGAAAGCTGTCTACGCGGATCCGGCAGCGCACTGGGGCGTCTACGAGACCTGCGAGGAGCTCGTCGATCTGGAGGACAACTTCCAGCTGTGGCGGTTTCGGCACCTACGGGTGGTGGAGCGGATCATCGGTGACAAGACAGGAACCGGCGGCTCCACCGGCGTCGACTTCCTGCGAAAAGCGTTGCGGCTGACGTTCTTTCCGGAGTTGTACGCCGTTCGCTCGGTGCTCTGAACCACCCACTCCCAACCAGGTAGCGCTAAACTGGCTGGACGATCGGCGTGTCACGGCGTGTCAGGTCAGGTTGGCGCTACCTCGCGGGGATCAGGCACCGAATCCGGCATCGGCGAGACGCTCGGCGTCCTCCAGAACACGCAGGATGTTGCCGCTGGTGAGCCCGGCCAGATCCTCGTTCGACCATCCTCGGTCGGCGAGCTCGGCCAGCAGCGTTGGGTAGCCGGAGACGTCAGGAATGCCCACCGGCAGTGCCGGCACACCGTCGAAGTCGCCGCCGAGCCCGATGTGTGCCACCCCGGCGACCTGCCGGGCGTGGTCGACGTGATCGGCCACCTGCGCCACCGTTGCCTTCGGTTCCGGGTTCTTGGTCAGCCAGGTCGCGAACTCCGCCTTGGCCGATTCATCGGTCTCGTCCGTCTCCTCGTCCAGCCAACCCGGCAGGCCCAGCCGACAGCGGACCGCTGTCTGGGCGGCGCTGTGGTCGGCACACTGCTGGCTGACGAAGCTGGGCACGAAGGTGAGCATGATGACCCCGTCGTTGGCACCCAGCGCCGTCAGCACGTCGTCGGGCGCGTCCCGGACGTGATCGCAGACGGCGCGGCACGAAGAGTGCGAGAAGATGACCGGCGCTGTCGAGGCCTCCAAGGCGGCTCGCATCGTGCTCGGCGCGACGTGGCTGATATCAACGAGCATGCCGATCCTGTTCATCTCCGCGACCACCCGGCGGCCGAAATCGTTGAGCCCACCGACACTTTCGACGTCGGTGGCGCTGTCCGCCCACGGCACGTTCTGATTGTGGGTAAGCGTCATATACGCCACCCCGAGTGTGCGCAGGACCCGGAGCACACCCAGGGACTCGTCGATGCAGTGGCCGCCCTCGGCGCCCATCAGTGAGGCGATCTTGCCGGCTGCCCAGGCCGCTCGTACATCGGAGGCGGTGCGCGCAGCGGCGAAGGTATCCGGATAGGTGGCGATGATGCGCAGCACGCAATCGATCTGCTCGAGCGTCTGGGTCACCGCCCGGCCGGCCGGCAGGTCGCCTGGCACGAACACCGACCAGAACTGAGCACCGACGCCGCCGGAGCGCAGCCTCGGAATGTCGGTGTGCAGGTCGGGCTGGGGCTGCGCGATGTCGGTGACAGTCAGGTCGTAACCGCGTTTGCGCAGCGCCCAGGGCAGGTCGTTGTGGCCGTCGAAAATCGGACTGGTCTTGAGCAGGGCGGTGATGCGGTCGGCGGGCTTAGTGTCGGCGGCGGCAGTCATGGCGACGATCCTGCCACCGGGTCAATGCATGCCGGACAGCCGGTCGACTGCCTGGTCGATCACCGCATCGCGCTTGCAGAAGGCGAACCGCACGTAGTGCGCGCCGGCGGCGGCGTCGGCGTAGAACACCTGCTGCGGGACGGCCACCACCCCGCAGCGGTCCGGTAGCCGGCGGCAGAAGGCCATTCCGTCGGTGCCTCCCAGCGGCCGGATGTCGGCCACGACGAAGTAGGTGCCCTGCGGCTTCACCACCTCGAATCCTGCGGTGGCCAATCCGTCACACAATCGATTGCGCTTGTCCTGCAGGCCGTTTCGCAGATCAGCGACCCAGGCCTGCTGGGACCGAAGGGCCAGCGCGACGGCCGGCTGGAACGGCGCCCCACCGACGAAGGTGAGGAATTGCTTCACGGCACGGGTGGCTGCCACAAGGGCCGCTGGCCCGCAGGCCCAGCCGATCTTCCAGCCGGTGACGTTGAAGCTTTTGCCGGCGCTAGAGATGCTGAGCGTCCGCTCGGCCATTCCCGGCAGCGTACCGATCGGCAGGTGGACTGCGTCGTCGAAGGTCAGGTGTTCGTACACCTCGTCCGTGATGACCAGCAGATTCCGCGAAATCGCCAGTGCCGCAACGCTTTCCAGTTCGACGCGGCTGAGCACCGTACCGGTCGGATTGTGCGGGGTGTTCAACAGGATAAGCCTGGTGCGGTGGGTGACCGCTGCAGCCAACTCGTCGGCATCCAGTGCGAACCGGCCGGTCGAGTCCCGTCGGAGTTGGACAGGGACCAGCCGGGCGCCGGCCATCGCGACCACCGCAGGGTAGGAGTCGTAGAACGGCTCGAGCGCGATCACCTCCTCGCCCGGCTCGACCAACCCCAGAATCGCCGACGCGATCGCTTCGGTGGCACCGACCGTCACCAACACCTCGGTGTCGGGATCGAAAACCTGGCCGTAGTCGGCTCGGCGAGATTCGGCGATGGCCTGCCGCAGCTCCGGGATCCCCGGTCCTGGCGGGTACTGGTTGACGCCATCGGCGATGGCCTGCTGGGCGGCGGCCAGCATCGGTGCCGGCCCGTCGGTGTCCGGGAAGCCCTGACCGAGGTTGATGGCGCCGGTGGCGACCGCCAGCGCCGACATCTCGGCGAAGATCGTTGAGGTGAACGGGCGCAGCCGCTGCACCAGCGGCTGGGACGGCACTGTCATACCCCATTCTTGCCACATCGGGCCCCCGGCGCCCATTGCGTCACCGGTGGGTGGTGGACCCTGGAATCGCCCTGGTTTTCGCCGCCGGGTCCGCGAGCGGGCGAGCGGCACAGGCACAATGCAGCCATGAGCGCGCAACCGTCGGCATCGATCACCGATCTGTCGCCGATGGACGAGGTCCGGCGACAGGGTCTGGCGCGGATGAAGTTGTTCGCCACCGGACTGTTGGGTGCAATGGTCGTCGTCTTCGTCATCAGCTGGCTGTTGCAGCACGCGCACCCGTGGGCCGGGTACGTCAGAGCCGCGGCCGAGGCGGGCATGGTGGGAGCGATCGCCGACTGGTTCGCGGTGACAGCCCTGTTCAAGCATCCGATGGGGCTGAAGATCCCGCACACCGCGATCATTCCGGAGCGTAAGGACGCCATCGGCAGTTCGCTCAGCGAGTTCGTCGCCACCAACTTTCTGTCCGAGCAGCTGGTCCGCGACAAGATCAACGCCTTCGGCATCGCTCAGCGCGCCGGCGCCTATCTCGCCCAGCCGGACGCCGCAGAACGTTTGGTGGCCGAGGCGGCCGTGGTGGCGAAGGGATTGTCCCGGGTGCTGGCAGACGACCAGGTGACGGACCTGATCGCCGGTCTGGCGCGCCGCAAGATCAGCCAGACCCAGGTGGGTCCGCCGGTTGGCAGGATCGCCGCCGACATCTTCGAGCGCGGCGAGCATCACCCGCTGGTCGATTTTGTCGTGGAGCGCTGCTACGACTGGATCCGGGACAACTACACCGTGGTGGCCAGGGTGGTCGCCCAGCGGTCGCCCAGCTGGACGCCGAAATTCCTCGACTCGATGGTGTCCGATCGGATTTACCAGGAGGTCGAGACCTTCGCCAGGCTGGTTCGCGATGATCCCGACCACGAGTTGCGCAAGGCGCTCGACACCTTCCTCGCCGAATTCGCCGCCGACCTGCAGCACGACCCGAAGACGATGGCCAGGGCCGACGAGATCAAGGAGCGGGTGCTGGGAAACTCCCAGGTGCAGGCGCTGGCCGGCGAGTTCTGGCAGTCGGCCAAGCAGGCGTTGCTGGAGGCCATAGACGACCCGAAGTCGCCGCTTCGCCGGTCAGCCGTGCGAGCCGTCATCACCTTCGGCCACACGCTGAGCGAAGACGGTCCGACCGCGGCCAAGGTGAACACCTGGGTGGCCGATGCCGCCGGTTACATCGCGGCCAACCACGCCAGGTCGATCACCGGAATCATTGACGAGACCATCGCCCGCTGGGACGGGGTCGCCACTAGCAGGAAGATCGAACTGCAGATCGGTCGCGACCTGCAGTTCATCAGGATCAACGGCACGGTCGTCGG
>JALYXB010000043.1 GCA_030947305.1 Actinomycetota bacterium
TGCCGGTCGGCATGTCCAGGTTTGACTGAGGGTCGACGGTGAGGGCGATGTTGCTTTCAGCGGCGCCGGTCTGCTTGGCGAAGAGCAGGGCAGCGACTACCGGCGGGGAGATCCTGGCTCTAAGATCTTCGGCTGTCCCGGTCCGACCAGCTGCCACCACATCGGCGACGTAGCTTCTGGCTTCGACGAACTCTTGCAAGTCCAGCAAGCCACCGATCACATGCAAGCGGTTGGCGAACTCGTGTTCCTGCGCCCGTAGCGCCATGGCCAGGCCGGTTGCGGAGTCCAGTTCACGAATCAGCCCTTCCATCTCCGTACGGTCCCGCAGAGTCACCACGCTGCCGGTGGACCTGCCGGCCACCACCACCGGCCGTCGATTCACCACCAGCACTGAATCTTCGGTGAGGATCACCTGGTCGGCGCCGTCGACCGCACCGGTGAGCACATCACGGAGCCGGCCGGATGGAAGGTTCGCGGTGAGCGGTTCCCCGACGACTTGCGCCGCGAGACCGAGTAGCCGTCGAGCCTCATCGTTGATCACCGTGACTCGGTCCTTGGCGTCGAATCCGATCACGCCTTCCCTGATGCCGTGCAGCATCGCCTCACGTTCCTGCAGAAGCGAGCTGATCTCGCCGAGTTCGAGGCCGAATGTTTTTCGCTTGATCGCCCTGGCCAACAGCAGCGCCACTGTGACGCCCCCGGCCAGCGCGATCAACAGGTACAGCGCGATTCCCCATATCTCGGAAAACAGTTCGGCGCTGACGGTGGTTTCCAGAACGCCAACCGACACTTGGCCGATGATCTGCCCGGACGCCGACCGAACGGGGGCCTTGCCGTTTGCGGACCGGCCGAGGCTGCCGTTGTCGATGCCGACGTGACTGCGGCCGTCCAGTACCTGTACCGGCTCTTCGAGGTGCTTTCCGATCAGTGCTGGGTTTGGGTGGCTGTACCGCAGACCGGTTCTGTCGGTGATCACCACATAGGCCGCACCGACATCTTGCTGCAGGCGGGTAGCAAGCGGCTGCAGCACTCTGGCCGGGTCGATGGAGAGCAGTGCCACGCGCACGTCCGACATGTCGGCGACGGCAACGGCTGCCACCCGCGCCCGCTCCTCGAACTGCTGATCCAAGGCTGCGCTGGTCCGGTGGATCTGCAGCACGCCGTCGACAGCTGCGGTGCACACGAGGATGCCGACGACCGACCAGAGCAGCCATGAGGCGATCGATCGCATCGTCGGTAGCCCTCCGATCGGTGCGCGTCGTCGCTACCCGAACCCGGCCGGGCCACCGTCGTGGACAGTGAAGCACGGGGAAGGACGTCCGCCAAGTCCGGCTGAGCAGAAAGAGCACATCGGTACGGATGAAGCAAAACAGCGAGTAGCACTCGAAAGCTATCGTGTCGACGTTGATTACCGCACTATTCCTATTCACCAGACTCAGAGAGGAGAACTGCGACAACTATGCCAACGACGCCATTGAAGCCGGCCGGCGCTTCCACGCCCGCAATCGAGCTGCTCAGTGTTACCAAGCGGTTCAGAACGCCCGACGGAGGCATCTTCACCGCCCTGAGAGACTTCGACCTGTCCATCGCGCCGGGAGAATTCTGCGCTGTGGTCGGGCCGACGGGCTGCGGCAAGTCGACCACCCTGACCCTGGTATCCGGCCTGGAACGCGCATCGTCGGGCTCTGTCGAGGTGGACGGAGATCCGGTCTCCGGCGTCACTCCGGGCGCCGGGTTCATGTTCCAGCAAGATGCGATTTTTCCGTGGAAGAATGTCCTGGACAACGTCGCTGCCGGCCCGCGATTTCGCGGGCAATCCAGATCGAAAGCGAACGCGGTCGCCCGTGACTGGCTGCGCCGGGTCGGCTTGGCCGGCTTCGAGAATCGCTATCCGCATCAGCTGTCGGGAGGAATGCGCAAAAGGGTGGCACTGGCGCAGAGCCTGATCAACGAACCGCGAATTCTTTTGATGGACGAACCGTTCTCGGCATTGGACGTCCAGACCCGTTCCATCATGTCCGACGAATTGCTGGGCCTGTGGGACCAGACCCGGCCGGCCGTCATCTTCGTAACCCACGACCTCGAGGAGGCCATCGCGCTGGCCGACAAGGTCGTGGTGATGACCGCGGGACCGGGGACGGTGAAAGCGGTTTACCCCGTCGAGCTGCCCCGGCCGCGGCGGGTTCAGGAGATCCGGCTGGATCCGGATTTCATCGCCATCTACGAGGACATCTGGGAAGCGTTGCGGTCCGAGGTCCAGACCGCCTACTCGCGCTCTACCGCGGCGGTGGCGTCGTGACTCCCGCCGACCACGAGTTCGAGGTGACGTCCGCCGGGTCGGACCTTCCGGGCGGTGAAGGTGTCCTCGTCTCCACCCGTGTCGCGAAGCCCAGTGCTGACCTGCCGACGCAGGGTCCGTGGGCCTTGCGTCGGCGGCGCCGAGTCGTGATGAGCGTGATCCGGCTGGCCATTGTCGTCCTGGTGGTGGGGGCCTGGGAATGGAGCGTCAACTCCGGCTTCGCCGATCCGTTCTTCACCGGCCAACCCAGCCAAATCTGGGCGACCTTGAAGTCCTGGATCACCGTAGGAACCCCTCAAGGATCCCTCGCCGACCAGATATCGGTGACCCTGCAGGAGGCGGTCTACGGGTTCTTGATCGGTGTCCTGGCGGGCGTCGTCCTGGGTATTGCCCTCGGCAGTAGCCGGTTCCTGGCCGACCTGGCGTCGCCGTTCATCAAGGTCGGTAATTCCATACCGCGCATCATTCTCGGTTCGATCTTCACGGTAGCCTTCGGCTTCGGCATCGAATCGAAAGTCATCCTGGCGGCCGTACTGGTCTTCTTCGGTGTCTTCTTCAACGCGTTCCAGGGCACCAGGGAAGTGGACAGAAATCTGATCTCCAACGCCCGCATTTTGGGCGCGTCCCAGATGCAGGTCACCCGTCAGGTGGTCCTACCGTCTGCTTTCACTTGGATCCTGGCCAGCCTCCATGTCAGCTTCGGATTCGCGCTGATCGGTGCCATCGTCGGCGAGATTCTCGGCGCGGACAAAGGGCTGGGCCTACTCATCAAGAGCTCGCAGAACAACTTCGACATGAACGGCGTCTTTGCCGGCATGGTCGTTATAGCGATTATCGCGCTGCTCGCGGAATTCCTGATTACCCTGCTGGAAAAGCGGATCCTCCGATGGCGTCCGCCAAGCAGCTCAGCCGACATGACCGTCCTGTAGATCCGCTCGCACCGTCACCCAATCCTCGAAAGGACACAATGATGTACTCCGCACGATGGAAGACCCTTGCCGTTCTGGCAGTAGTTGGCACGCTCGGCATTGCCGGCTGCGCGAACAATGCCAACAACGCCAACACGGCCGCAAACGCCGCGAACGGCTCGACGGCGTCGGGGAGCGAATCGGCCACGTCCGGCAGCGCACCCGCCGTCAGCAGCTCCCCTGACCTGACCATCATGGTGGGCGGCATGTCGAAACAGATCTATCTGCCTTACATGCTGGCCAAACAACTGGGCTACTACGCCAAGGCCGGTGTCAACGTCGGTCTGCTCGACGAACCGTCCGGTGGCGACGCCACCACCAATATGCTCGCCGGTCAGGTGCAGGGTGTCGGCGGCTTCTACGATCACACCATTGTCCTGCAGGGCAAGGGTAAGGCGGCCGAATCGGTGATCTCCATGCTGCAGAACCCCGGCGAAGTGGAGTTGTGCCGCACCGACCTCAAGGGCACGGTCAAGTCGCCCGCAGACTTCAAGGGCCGGTCCCTCGGCATCACCGACACCGGTTCGTCCACCGATTTTCTCACCCAGTACCTGACCTTCAAGGCGGGGGTCGATCCAGCCAGCACCACCCGTCGCGGTGTCGGGGCCGGCCAGACCTTCCTGGCAGCGATGAAGCAGAAGGCCATCGACTGCGGGATGACCACCGAACCCACCGTCTCCCAGGCAATCTCGACTGGGGTGGCGTACATCCTGCTGGACATGCGCACCTCTGCCGGTGCCAAGGCCGCCCTGGGCGGCGAGTACCCGGCGACGTCGCTGTACATGACCACCGACTACGTGAACTCCCACAAGCCGCTCGTACAGAAGCTGGTCAATGCCTACCTGGCAACGCTCAAATGGATCCAAGGCCACAACGGCATGCAAATCGCCGACATGATGCCGGCGTCCTACTATGCCGGCGTTGGCAAAGCCGCCTACGCCAAGGCGCTGGACAACGAAAAGGGCATCTTCAACCCCAACGGTCTGATGCCGGCCTCCGGCCCGGCAACCTGCCTGGCAGTGCTGTCCGCGTTCAATCCTGCGGTCAAGGGCAAGAGCATTGACACCAGCAAGACCTTCACCGACGAATTCGTGAAGGCGGCCACCCCAATCAGCTGAGTCCGACTCCCGCCCAAGGTTCTCCAGTCGATGACTGGAGAGCCTTGGGCAGGCGATACGGTGACCGTCATGTCCGACGAGAACTTGCTGACCTCACCGCTCAACGACTCACACGTCGCGCTCGGCGCCTCCATGGGGCCGTTCGGTGGGTGGAGCATGCCGATCTCCTACGGCGGTGGCGGCGTGGTCGCGGAGCACACGGCGGTCCGCACGGCGGTGGGAGTGTTCGACGTATCGCATCTGGGCAAGGCGACAGTCACCGGGCCGGGAGCGGCGGCGTTCGTCAACAGCTGCCTGACCGCCGATCTGGGCAAGATCGCGCCCGGCCAGGCGCAATACACGTTGTGCTGCAACGACTCCGGCGGCGTCGTCGATGATCTGATCGCCTATCTGGTTTCCGACGACGAGGTGTTCATGGTGCCGAACGCCGCCAACACCGCTGCGGTGGTGGCCGCGCTCAGGGCCGTGGCGCCCGCGGACCTGCAGATCACCGACCGGCACCGCGAGTTCGGAGTCATCGCCGTCCAGGGGCCGCTGGCCACCGAGGTGGTCGCCGCCACCGGTTTGCCGACCGACCTGGAGTACATGTGCTGGCGGGACGGCGAATACTCCGGTCTTCCGGTGCGGGTGTGTCGCACCGGTTACACCGGTGAGCACGGCTATGAGCTGCTGCCGTCTTGGGACGGTGCCAGGCCGCTGTGGGACGCGCTGCTGGCGGCCGCGACCCCATTGGGCGGTAGGCCCGCCGGGCTCGGCGCCCGCGACACTTTGCGCACCGAGGCCGGCTACCCGCTGCACGGGCAGGACCTGTCACCGGCGATCTCGCCGGTACAGGCGCGGGCCGGCTGGGCGGTCGGCTGGAAGAAGGACGCGTTCTTCGGCAAGGACGCTCTTGCCGCCGAGAAGGCTGCCGGTCCGAAGCGCACCCTGCGCGGGCTACTGGCGTTGGACAAAGGGGTGTTGCGGCCGCATCAGCTGGTGGTCGCCGCCGGTGGACAACCGGCGGGCGAGACTACTTCCGGCACCTTCTCACCGACCTTGGGCAAGGGCATTGCGCTGGCCCTGATCGACACTGCCGCCGGGGTGCAGGACGGGGCGGAGCTAGCTGTCGACGTCCGCGGCCGGAAGTTGCGGGTGCAGGTCACCAAGCCGCCGTTCGTCGCCCTGCACGTCAAGTAGCGCCGCCCGTTGTGGCGCGATCGCCATCGGACCGCGGAGCCGCGCTACCGTTGCAGAATGACCGACAGTGCCACTTCGCTACAGTTCCGGCGCGAAGCCAACCCGTCCCCCGCGCCCGACGAGCGGGTGGCCGAAATTCTCCGCGCCCCCGGCTTCGGCAAGTACTTCACCGACCACATGGTCGTCATCGACTGGGATTCCGGCGCCGGTTGGCACGACGCCAGGCTGGTGCCGTACGGCCCATTCACCATCGACCCGGCGATGATGGTCTTGCACTATGGGCAGGAGATCTTCGAGGGTCTCAAGGCCTACCACCAGCCGGACGGCTCGATTGCTGCGTTCCGTCCGTCGGAGAACGCGGCCAGGTTGAACAGGTCCGCTGCCAGGATGGCGATGCCAGAGCTGCCGCAGGAGCTGTTCGTGCAGTCGCTGCGTGAGCTCGTCACCGTCGACAAGCGGTGGGTGCCGACCGAGCCGTCGACCTCACTGTACCTTCGGCCGTTCATGTTCGCCTCCGAGGTGGCGCTCGGGGTGCGGCCGGCCAAGAGCGTGACGTACTGCCTCATCGCGTCGCCGTCGTCGGGGTATTTCGCCAGCGGTGCGGCGCCGGTGACGGTCTGGTGGTCGACGGAATACGTCCGGGCGGCGCCTGGTGGCACTGGTGCGGCCAAGACCGGTGGCTATTACGCCGCATCGCTACTCGCGCAGGCCCAAGCGGCCGAGAAGGGCTGCGATCAGGTGGTCTGGCTGGACGCGCTGGAACGACATTGGATCGAGGAGATGGGCACCAACAACCTGTGCTTCGTCTTCGGGTCGGCCGATGCCAACGTCGGCGTCGAGGTGGTGACGCCGGAGCTCAACGGCTCGCTGCTGCCCGGCATCACCCGTGATTCGGTGATGCAGCTGGTCCGAGACCTGGGATACACGGCGACCGAGCGTCGGATCTCCACCGACGAATGGTCCAAGACCATCGAGAACGGCGAGATGACGGAGGTCTTCGGGTGCGGAACGGCGGCCGTCATCACTCCGGTCGGCGCGGTGAAGCACGCGGAAGGGGAGTTCCAGATCGCCGGTGGCGAGCCGGGTGCCGTCTCGATGCAGCTGCGGGATGCTCTCATCTCCATCCAGCAGGGGACGGCGGCCGACACCCACGACTGGATGCTGAAACTCGCCGACTGATCAGCCGCGAGCGACCTTGCCGGCCTTCAGGCATGAGGTGCAGGCGTTGATCTTGCGGACGGTGCCGGGCGCGACCTGGGCGCGCACCGCCTGGATGTTCGGATTCCACCGACGGTGGGTCCGGCGGTGGGAGTGGGACACGCTCATCCCGAAACCGGGGCCCTTGCCACACACGTCACACACGGCAGCCACGACGGCTCACTCCTAGATTATTGGTCAGGCACTTCGTCGGTCACTCAGGAACGTCGTCGGTCACACAGTCGAAAGGCCCGACCTGGGTCGGGCACCCCCACACGATACCCGCGGCTCCGCGGTGCGGCCAAATCGCGTCGCCGGGTCATCGGCGACGGCAGCGGCCTGGGAGAATGGGCGCGATGATGGCCGCGCTCGGAGACGATTTCCTTTTCGGGGTGACGACATCGGCGACCCAGGTCGAGGGAGCCGTTCAGGCTGACGGCCGGACGGCCTCCGTCTGGGACGTCTTCGCGGCGGCCCCCGGTACGATCTCCGACGGCAGCACCCCACGAACCGGCGCCGATCACTATCGGCGGATGGACTCAGACGTCGGGCTGCTGGCCGAACTGGGGGTGCGGGCCTACCGCTTCTCGATTGCCTGGACCAGGGTGCAGCCTGGCGGCTCCGGAGTCGCCAACGGGCCGGGACTGGACTTCTACGACCGGCTGGTCGATCGTTTGCTCGGCAACGGTATTGCGCCATGGGTGACGCTCTACCACTGGGATCTGCCGGTCGAGGTGATGCTGGCCGGCGGCTGGCTGGCCAGGAACACCGCCGATCGTTTCGGCGACTACACCCGGATGGTGGCCGATCGACTGGGCGACAGGGTGGCGGCCTGGATCACCATGAGCGACCCGTCGGCGCACACCTTCAACGGGCACGCCGTCGGGATCGATGCGCCGGGGCTCACGCTGTTCGGTGGCGCCTTCACAGCCGGCCATCACCAGCTGCTCGGCCACGCCCGCGCGGTCGAGGTGCTGCGGTCGACGATGGCGCCGGCGGGAAGGGTCGGCATCGCCAACAACCACGCCGCCGTCGCACCGGCGAGCACGAGCGATGAGGACCGGCGAGCAGCAGAGCTGTACGACGCTGTCCACAATCAGCAATTCGGCGATCCACTGCTCACCGGCCGCTACCCGGAACTGCTGGCCGACCTGCCCGGCATCGACCTGTCGGTGGTGATGAACGGCGATCTGCCGGCGATCGCCGCCCCGTTGGACATCTACGGCGTCAACTACCAACACCCGCGGGCGATCGCAGCTGCCGCGGGCAACCGGTCCGTCCCGTTCACCATGACCGAAGCCGGCGAAACCTTGACGACCGCGTCCGGCTGGCCGATCGTGCCGTCGGCGCTCACCAGCACACTCACCGACCTGCACCATCGCTACCCGGCCCTGCCGCCGGTCTTCGTCACCGAGAGCGGCGCCGCCTTCCCCGACACCGACACCGACCTCGATCGCATCGGCTACCTCGACGACCACCTGGCGGCGGTCGCCGCTGCCCGTGAAGCCGGTGTGGATGTCCGCGGCTTCTTCTATGCCAGCCTGCTGGACGGTTGGGAGTGGGCGCACGGGCACAGTCAGCGGTTCGGTCTGGTCCGGGTGGACGCCGACAGTCTGGAACGTCACCCGCGAGCGTCCTTCCGGCACTACGCGGAGTTGATCGGCGCTTACCGCAGGGCGGCCGCCCGATAACGCATCATGGCTGCATGACCGACGTCGACGTGCACCTGATTACGGCGTGGACCGAGCGAGTCCTCGATCGTCGGCGACCGGTGCTCAAACATGTCGGCGTCCGACTGTCTGACGACGAGCAGCTAGCCCTCGGCGCCGGGATGGCAGCCATCAGGTCCGCCATCCTTGGCGAACATGCCGAGCCCGTCGCCGTCGCCGGCTCGACGGTGGCTGCCGATCTGGAGCGATACTTACGCGGCCTGGCCGCCGGCGTCGAAGCCACCGGCGCCGACCGCGATCCGATGTCACTGGTTGCCGGTCTGGTGGCCGGCGCCGCTCAGTTGCAGTACAGCCGGGCGGGCACTGCCGGCGACCAGCCGAGTGCGGCGGAATCGGCGGCCCGAGCAGGAGTGGCAGCGGCCGACCTGGCCGCCGACGGAGCCGAGCTGGCTCGCGTCGTCGGGGCGGCCGCCGAGGTGGCGATGAGCGGCTGGTCACCAGGACCGCAAGCGGACCAACAGCGCGCCGACGAGCAACGGCTGCGGGTACTGATCGGGATGGTGTTGCTGGCGCTCGACGAGGTTGCCCGGCCGGCAGGTGGTCGCGGGGTGGTTGCCGGCTGCGGCGCCGCTGCCGGTGAACACCGGGGCAGAAGGTTCCTGGCCGAAGTGACGTTCGATTTTTACGGTGCCGACGAGAACCAGGCTCAGTTGGCAGGCTCGATCGTCAGGATGGGCACCGACCTGCGGGTCTGGCCGGACGGCGACGGCGGCGTCACCCACTACCACCTGCACACCACTCATCCGGCCGACGTGGTGGCCGAGGTGTTCGCCGTCGGGACACCGTTCGCACTGAGGATCGGCACCCTGGAACCGCCGATGTCGGAGCGAGGCGGCACCATGGCTGCGAACTTCGACCAGGAGGGGCGCGCAGACTTCGATGCCAGCTAACAACTCCGATGTCGGGCTGGACAGTCCGCTCCGCGACGTCGGCTTCGGCCCGCAGAAGGTCAAGACACTTGCCGAGAAGCTGGACATCGTCACCGTTGGCGACCTGCTCAGGTACTACCCGCGCAAGCACAATGAACGCGGCCAACTCACCGATCTCGGCGAGCTGGTGGTCGGCGAAAAGGCGACGGTCTGGGCCAGGATCACCGATGTCAAGGAGAAACCGATGGGTGGGGCGCACGGCCGCGGCCGCGCCGCCAGGGGCGCTGGGCTCAAGCTCATTACCACCGTGACGATCGCCGACGGCCGGCGTCGGCTCACCTGTGCCTTCTTCAACCAGTGGCACATCGCCAAGCGGCTCCGACCGGGGATGGAGGCGATGTTCGCCGGCACCGTCAAGGACTTCCGGGGCGAGCTGCAGTTGTCCTCACCCCAATGGGCTGCGCTGCCGGCGGGCGGCGAGGCCACCGACGACGCCGAGGTGCTGGAGTCCTTCGCCGGCGGCATCATCCCGATCTATTCGCTCACCGAAGGCGTCACCCAGTACGAGATCCAGAACAGTGTGCGGGTGGTGCTCGATCTGCTGGGCGACATCGACGACCCGGTGCCGATGGAGATCTTGGCGACCAGGGGACTCACCGATCTCGGCAGCGCGTTGCGTGACATCCACCGTCCGCGCAGCCAACAGGAGCTGCAGAATGCCAAGGCCCGGCTGTCCTACGACGAGGCGCTGGCTATCCAGCTGGTGTTGGCCAGGCGGCGGGAGCAGGCCAAGGCGTTCCCGGCAGAGCCGTGCCCACGCATCGCCGGTGGGCTGCTGGAGGCGTTCGACGCGGCGCTGCCGTTCACCCTGACCCGCGGGCAGCGGGCCGTCGGCGAGCGGATCGCCGAAGACCTTGCCACCATCCACCCGATGAACCGGCTGCTGCAGGGCGAGGTCGGCTCCGGTAAGACGGTCGTGGCGCTGCGGGCGATGCTGCAGGTGATCGACTCGGGCCGGCAAGCCGTGCTGCTGGCTCCCACCGAAGTGCTGGCCGGTCAACATGCCAGGTCACTGCGCTTGGTGCTCGGTCCGCTCGGTGAGGGCGGCGAATTGGGCGCATCGACGCAGTCCACCAGGATCACCCTGCTCACCGGTTCGCTGACCGCCTCGGCGCGCAAGGAAGCGCTGTCGGCGATCGGATCCGGGCAGGCCGGGATCACCGTCGGCACCCATGCGTTGCTCAGCGCCGGTGTCGACTTCGCCGAGCTGGGCCTGGTGGTGATCGACGAACAGCACCGGTTCGGTGTCGAGCAGCGAGATGCGTTGCGTAGCAAGGGTCCCGACGGTAATCCGCCGCATGTGCTGGTGATGACGGCGACGCCGATCCCGCGCACGGTGGCGATGACTGTGTACGGCGACCTCGAGACCTCGACGCTGTCCGAGCTGCCGAAGGGTCGCTCGCCGATCTCCACCACCGTGGTGCCGGCCGGCGAGAGACCGGCTTGGCTGGACAGGGCATGGCAGCGGGTCCGCGAAGA
>JALYXB010000044.1 GCA_030947305.1 Actinomycetota bacterium
CGGGGGCCACCGACGAGGTAACCGCCATCGTCAACACCGGTGACGACATCCGGCTGCACGGGCTGCAGATCTGCCCCGACCTCGACTCCTGCCTGTACACGTTGTCCGGGCAGGCGGACACCGAACGTGGCTGGGGCCGATCCGGTGAAACCTGGACGGTAAACGGCGAGCTGGCCGGCTACGGCGCCGAGGCGCCCTGGTTCTCGTTGGGCGACAAGGACATCGCCACCCATCTGATGCGCACCAGAATGCTGGACTCCGGCTACCCACTTTCTGCGGTGACGGCTGCCCTCGCCCAGCGATGGGAGCCGGGGGTCACGCTGCTGCCGATGTCGGACGATAGGGTCGAAACCCATGTGGTGGTGCGGGATCCAGCACAGCCGGACGGTGACATACCGAACAACGGCACACCGAACAACGGCGAACCGGCGCTGATCGCACTGCATTTCCAGGAATGGTGGGTGCGCTACCGGGCAAACCTGCCGCCGCTGTCCATCTCGCCGATCGGCGCCCAGGAATCCACACCCGCCGCTGGCGTGCTGCAGGCGATCGGGGATGCCGACCTGATCTTGATCGCCCCGTCGAACCCGGTGGTATCCGTCGGCATCATCCTTGCAGTCCCTGGGATCAGCGAGGCGTTGCATGCAGCGCCGGCGCCGGTGATCGGCGTCGCCCCGTTGATCGCCGGGGCACCCGTCCGCGGCTACGCCGACAAGTGCCTGGCCGCCATCGGCGTCGATTCGACCGCCCAAGCGGTCGGCCGGCATTACGGCGCCAGATCGGCCGGTGGGTTGTTGGACGGTTACCTGGTCGCCGACAGCGACAGCGCCGAGGTGCCGGGCGTCGAGGTGGCAGCAGTACCGCTGCTGATGTCGGATCCGCAAGCTACCGCAGCCATGGTGTCCGCCTGCAGGAAGCTGGCAGGTGTCTGAAATGCCCTCCCCCACAACGGATCCCGGCCCGGTGGTGGTCGGTGTGTCCCCGGCACCCGATGGCCTTCAGGTGTTAGGCGTTCTTGGCCTTCCCGACTTCCGACCCGGCGACGACCTGGTGGCCGCCATCGCCGGCGCCGCACCGTGGATCATCGACGGTGACGTGCTGGTGATCACCTCGAAGGTGCTGTCCAAGACCGAGGGCCGGCTGATCCCGTCACCGGCAGATCCGGAGGAGCGCGACGACTTCCGCCGGCAGCTGATCGACGCCGAAACCGTCCGGCTGGTCGCCCAGATCGGCAAGACCAAGATCGTCCAAAACCATCTCGGGCTCGTCGCTGCGGCCGCCGGCATCGATGCTTCGAACGTGCACGCCAACGAGATCGCCCTGCTGCCAACGGATCCGGACGGTTCGGCGGCAGAGCTGGTACGAGCGTTCGCCGATCGCGGGCTGCGCATCGGTGTGGTCATCACCGACACCCAGGGCAGAGCGTGGCGGGCCGGCGTCACCGACGTCGCGATCGGCGCAGCCGGGATTGCGGTGTTGGACGATCACCGCGGCGGCATCGACGAACACGGCAATCACCTCGTCGTCACCCAGGTTGCCACCGGCGACGAGATGGCGGCGGCGGCAGATCTGGTGAAGGGCAAGCTATCTGCGGTGCCGGCAGCCGTGTTACGTGGCCTCAACGCCACCGGCAGCGGCACCCACAGCGGCGGCGGGCGCGAGCTGATCAGGCCTACCGAGGAGGACCTGTTCCGACTCGGGACCGACCTGGCCCTGGAGCAGGGTCGACTGGACGCCGCGACAACGGCGGCGATCGAGTCGGCGTTCGGTGAGGGCCTGGTCGGCGTCGCGACCCTGCAGCGATGTATCGGACAGACGCTCTCGCTGATCGGGCCGAGCATCGGTGACGGGGTGGAAATGCTGATGACCAACGGTGATCGGCAGATCGTGGTCGCCACCGCAGAGGTGCCGTCGCCGGTGCCCGACCAAGCCAGCTCAGCCCCCGCCGTGATGCAAGCGCCGGCCAAGGCCGGCGCCGCCCTGCAGGTACTGCGCGGCCTGCTCGCGGCCGAAGGCATTGCGGCCCACTGGTTGTCCCCACTACCGCAGATTCCGCGGCTGCCGGCGCGTCGCGCCGTGGTGGCAGCCATCGAGGTGAGGTTGCCGCATCCCAGCACATCGCTGGCCGAGATTGCCAGGGCGCCGCACAAGAACCCGGTGCCGCATCCGCACCCACACCCGTGAGCCATGTCGAGCTGTGGGCCGACGCGCTTGCCCTGCTTCGCGACTGGCAGCCACCTGACCAGGCACAGGCATCGCTGGCGCAGGCCTACCTCGGATTCCTGTTGGCCCGCCCGGACGCCACCGCTCGTTCCTGTGTTCCCGGGCATCTCACCGCAAGCGCCGTCGTGCTGTCCGCCGATCGCGCCAGCACCCTGTTGACGCTGCATCCGCGAGTGGCGCGCTGGTTGCAGCTGGGCGGGCACTGCGAGGACGACGACAACAGCATCGCCGGGGCGGCGCTGCGGGAAGCCACCGAAGAATCGGGCATCGAGGGGTTGCGCATCCAGCCGCAGCCGATTCGGCTGGATGTGCACCCGATCAGCTGTTCGCTCGGCATACCGACCAGACACTTCGACGTACGGTTCGCGGTGATCGCCCCGCCGGGAGCGCTGCCGGTGATTTCCGGTGAGTCCGAGGATCTCGCCTGGTGGCCAGTCGACGGGCTGCCGCAGCCGATTGGCGTTGGGGTGGCTGACACGGTGGCGGCGGCCATCGGGACGGGATTTGCCGCCGAAAGCTGCTGACACCCCCGTGTGTCATCCCGCACCCGTCGCGATGGCGGTCGTACAGTCCGCTGAAGGCTGTGGCCGCTGTGACCGATGTGACGGGTGGGGTCAATGAGATGAAGGCAATTGACAGAGCGGCCTCAGCACTGCGTCGCGCACGCAGTCGTCACCCGCTGGCGGTGACGCCCGGGCACGTGCTGTCCCCGATGGACTCGCATCCGACGGTCTCGATCAGTCGCGAATTGATCGAGTCCTGCGAGCAGCAGGCCGCGGCAGCCGTGAGCAGATCAGCCTGAGCTGCTGCTGGCTTTGCTGAGCACCGAGGTGCGGTCCGGGTAGGGCAACGTGGGGGTCAACCCACCGAACGAGCGCTCGTGCAATCCACTGGATGCGATGGCGGCCTTGTACCGTTGGCGGTGCGAGTTGTCGAAGATGATCAGCCCGCCGGGGCTGAGCCGGTCGGCGGCGATCCGCATGCAGGCCTCCCGCGCTCGGCCATCGACGACCACCAGGTCGAAGTCGCCCTGCACCGTGTCGATCGCATGCACGTAGTCGTGAAAGTCGAGCTCGGTACTGCCTATCTTGCGCGAGCCGACCCTGGGGGCAAAGGAGTGCGGTGCGCCCACTTCCAGAAACGTCACCTTCGACAGCTTCGCCAGCTCGGAGCGCATCATCTCGGCGAATCCCTCGTGATGCTCGACCGAGTAGACCTCATCCACCCTGTCGGCCAGCCAGAAGGTGCTGGCTCCGGAACCCCATTCGAAGGCCCTGACGGGCTTCGGACGAGCCAGCAACCATGCCTCCACGAAATCGATCGCCCGGTAGGTCCACCATGGGACACCGAGCTCGGCGATGGCCAGCGAGTCGTGCACCTTGGTCAAGCTGATGAGCCAGTGCTTGATGCGCCGCTCCTTCGGCGGCGGAGTCGAGGGCAGCATCTTGACGGCCACCAATGCCTTTCCGGCGGTGCGAGCAGTCGCGGCGTACGCGCTCTTCGCTCGCCATGCCCAGCTGCCCCTCGCCGAGGTGTAGGCGGCCGCACCGCCCTGAGCGTCGTGGTCAAACATCTACCTCACCCTCGGTTTCTGCTGTGATGATGTCACGCTCGCTGTTGCCGGCTGCACGCCGTTGCGCGGCAAGGCCGAGGATTCCGCCGATGCCGTCGACCACGATGAAGAACACCCTGGCGATCGCCGCGACGCCGGCGGCCGGCCCCGACACCAGACCACTGGCCAGCACGAACAGGACCTCGCGGATCCCGGCACCTGCCGGTACCGGGAGGGCTAGGAAACCAATGATCCAGGCGACGACGGCGGCGCAGGCTAGCCTGACGGGCTGCTGCTCGTAACCAAGGGCCGAGGTGATGGCCACCGATGCCCCGCCGACGGCGAACCACGGCGGGACCCCGACACAGATCAGTCCCAGCATGCCTCGCCAGGACGGGGCCTCCAGCGTTATCCGACCCTTGCTGACGCGGGCGACCACCGCCAAGAGCCGCCCGAAGATGGCCGGGTGAACCACCACGATTCCGGTCGGCACCAACGCGATCAGCAGAAGTTCGGGGCCCAGCCGGCCGTCGCCGAAGGCGAAGAACGGCACCATCAGTCCGCAGGCGACACTGCCGCCGACGCACATCAGGGCCAGCGACATCAAGGTGGTGGCGTAGGCCGTCGACCTGGGTACTCCGCCGCGTCGGGCCAGCTCGCTCCTGCCGACCACCGGCCAGATCCCACCGGGCAGATATTTGCCGAGTTCACCGCCGAAATACCAGCCCATCACCCTGAACAATCCACGCCGGGTGCCGAACACCACCAGGCATCGCCACCACAGCACCGCGAGCAGGCTCACGCCGAGCGCAGCCAACAGCAAGCCGGCCGCTAGCAGGCCAATATTGGCGTGCCGCAACGAATCTCGGATGGTCGGCCACTGCTGGACCAACACCCGGACGCAGAAGAACACCGCAACGATGGCCACCACAAATCCGAATATCTTCAGCAGCACCATCAGCCGCTGCCGCGTCGAGCGACCCGTCACCGGGTCGCCGACAGCGCCGGCGGCCGGATGGCTGTGCTGCTCGGGACGGGCCATCAGGTGAGTCTGGCCCTGCCGGAGCTGTTGAGCGCATCGACGACCTTCTTCACATCTTGGGCCCGGTCGGCGGTCGTCACCAGCACCGCATCGGGAGAATCGACGACCACCACATCGTCGATGCCCAGTACCACCACGGTGCGGCCGGAGCCGGGAGCGACCAACCCGCTGGCATCGTGCAGCAGCACCAGCGAACTATCGCCGAGCACCCGCAACCCAGGTGAGGACTCCGGCACCAGCGGGGCCAGCGAGGCGAAGTCGCCGACATCGTCCCAATCAAAGCCGCCGGGGATCACCGCCACCCTGCCGTCAGCCGCCGCCGGCTCGGCAACGGCGGTATCGATCGGAATCTTGGTGAGCGCCGGCCACAGCTCGGCCAGTCGTTCCTGGTCGGCCGCGATGGCCCGGAGATTCCCGGCCAGCCGGGGCTGATAGCTCGCCAGTAGCTGCATCAATACGGCGGCCTGCACGACGAACATCCCGGCGTTCCATCTGTAGCGCCCGGTCGCCAGGTAGCCCGCCGCGGTCTCGGCGTCCGGTTTCTCCACGAACGAGTCGACAGCGTGCGCCCGCGGAGCGCCGTCCACCGAGAGCGGCTCGCCGAGCCGGATGTAGCCGAAAGCGGTCGATGGCGCGGTCGGCTCAATGCCGATCGTCACCAGCAATCCGGTGCGAGCGACCGCAATCGCCTCCCGAACACAGTCGCGAAAGGCATCGCCGCCGCGGATCACATGATCGGCTGCGAACGAACCGATCACCGCCTGCGGGTCGCGGCGCTCCAAAATCGCCGCGGCCAGCCCGATCGCCGGCATCGAATCGCGCGGCGAGGGCTCGGCAATCACGTTCTCCTGCGCCAGCTCTGGCAGTTGGCCGGCGACGGCTTCGGCGTGCCGGACCCCGGTCACGACGAGCAGTCGGTCGGCGCACAACGGCTGCAGCCGATCGACGGTGCTCTGCAGCAGGGTGCGGCCGGCGCCGGTGAGATCGTGCAAGAATTTCGGCGCGCCGGATCGCGACAGCGGCCAGAGCCTGGTGCCCGCTCCGCCCGCCGGGATTACCGCCCAAAAGCCGTCCACGGCATCGTGTTGTGCGCTGGACATCAGCGAATCTCCTTACCCACCAAGGGTTTCGTCATGCATCGAGATCGGCGTGCACCATCCGGGAAACGATCTCCTCGAACGGTACGGTCGGTGCCCATCCGAGTACGTGTCGGGCCTTGCCGGCATCACCGGTGAGCTCCACCGCATCGACCGGCCGCAGGAACGCCGGGTCTGTGGTGACGTGAGTCTGCCAGTCCGCAACGCCGGCGGCGGCGAAGGCCGCCGCCACGAACTCTCGCACGGAGTGAGACACCCCGGTAGCGATGACGTAATCGCAGGGAAGCTCATGACGGGCGGCCAGCACCATCGCGTTGACATAGTCCGGCGCCCAACCCCAGTCGCGACGGGCATCGAGATTGCCAAGAGTTAACGTCTCGGTGGATCCGGCGGCGATCCGGGCGGCGGCGCTGGTGATCTTTCTGGTGACGAAGGTCGGTGGCCGACGCGGAGACTCGTGGTTGTACAAGATCAACGATGAGGCATGCAGGCCGCGAGCCCTGTACACCCCGACCAGATGATGGGCATAGGCCTTGGCGGCGCCATAAGGGCTGACCGGAGCGATCGCGGTGGCCTCGTTCTGCGGTGCGGTCGACGGGTTGCCGAACATCTCAGCGCTGGACGCCTGCACGAAGTGCACCGGGTGACCGTCCTGCCCGAGTTCCCAGGCGGTGTCCAGCAGGCCGGCAACGGCCAACCCGGTGACCCTCGCCGTTGCCAGTGGTTGTTCCCAGGATTGGGCAACCGAAGAAATGCCGGCGAGATGATAGATCTGAGCTGGCTCGATCTCGTGGAGCAACCCGGCAATCCCGCTGGTGTCGCTGATGTCCCCGTCGTGCAGGATCGCCGACGGCACTCTGCCGAGCAGCTCTGCTGCCGCATCGTCGCCGTCGCGGACGATGCCGTGCACCTCGTCGCCGGCGGTGGCAAGTCGCTCGGCCAGATAACCACCGTCCTGGCCGGTGATTCCGGTGATCAACACTCTGGAGGTCTGCTGAACCATCCGGCCGATTACCTCCCGGCCAGCGCGCGCTGCTCGGCCAGGTCGGAATCGATCATCATGGTGACGAGCTCGGAGAAGCCGACGGTCGGCTGCCAGCCCAGCTTCGCCTTTGCCTTGCTGGGGTCGCCGATGAGCATGTCGACCTCTGCGGGCCGGAAGAACCGCGGGTCGACGAAGACGTAGCGTTCCCAGTCGTCAATGTCCACGCGGGCGAAGGCGATATCCAGCAGCTCCCGGATCGAATGGGTCTCGCCGGTCGCCACCACATAGTCGTCGGCCTCGGCCGCCTGCACCATGCGCCACATGGCATCCACGTAGTCGCCGGCGAAACCCCAGTCGCGCTTGGCATCCAGGTTGCCCAGCGAAACCTTGTCCTGCAGGCCCAGAGAGATCCGGGCGACGGCCTGGGTCACCTTTCGAGTGACGAACTCCGGCCCGCGGCGCGGCGACTCGTGGTTGAACAGGATCCCCGAGCTGGCGTGCAATCCGTAGGACTCCCGGTAATTGATCGTCATGTAATGGCCGTACACCTTGGCGACGCCGTACGGCGACCGCGGCCAGAGCAGCGTAGTTTCCCGCTGTGGAACTTCTTGCACCTTTCCGAACATCTCCGACGACGAGGCCTGATAGAAGCGCACCTTGCTGATGTCGTCGCCGGCAAACAGCCGGGTGGCTTCCAGCATGTTCAGCACACCGAGACCGGTGACATCGCTGGTGAGCTTCGCGTTCTCCCAGGAGTACGCGACGAAAGAGATGGCGCCCAGGTTGTAGACCTCGTCCGGCTGCGCCGAATTGAACGCCCGCATCAAGCTGGACAGGTCGGTGATGTCACCGGTGATCAGCTTCACACCTGGAACTTCGCGCTCGACCAACGCCCACTTCGGATTGTTCTGGCCCCGAATCAGCCCGAACACCTCGTAGTCCTTGGCCAGCAATTGCTCGGCGAGGTACAGGCCGTCCTGGCCGGTGATACCGGTGATAAGAGCGCGGGGCATGAGTCTCCTTGAATGGCCGATCGGGATCGGTGAGTCATCCTATCGGCGATCGTCGCGGTGCCCGGTACCGATCTCCGCACCGGCGGCAACCTTTTGACTGTGACGTGCCGCGAATGCGCGGACCGCAAGGCCCGTTCTGAGCAGTACCCGAACGGGTGCCTGCCAGCGCGCTGACCGGCGATCGGCCAGGTACCGGTAGGCGCTGCGATGATGTTCGTCCAGCATCCGTCGCCGGTCCCTGCCGGCCGCGTGGCCGCCGAGGTGCTGGACCGTGGCGTCCGGCACATACAGGTTGATCCAACCCGCCTTGGCGAGCCGATCCGCCAAATCAATGTCCTCGAAATACATGAAGTAGCGCTGGTCGAAGCCGCCGACGTCGTCAAAGGCGTTGCGCCGCACCAACAGACAAGCACCCGACAGCCAGCCCGCGGCTCGGCTGCCAACCTTCTCATCCTCGGCCCGATACCTGCGGGTCCAGGGATTGCGCGGCCACACCCACCCGAGGAGGGCGTGGCCGACACCGTCCGAAATGGTCGGTAGTCGCCTGGCAGAGGGATATAGCTTCCCATCGGTGGTGCGGATCGCCGGTCCTACCGCACCAGCACCAGGGTTCTCGGCGGCGGCCGTGAGCAGGGTGTCGATGCTGCCGGCATCCAAAATGACGTCAGGGTTGGCAATCAGCACGAAGTCGATCTCCGCCGGGAGGGCGGCAACACCGATATTCGCCGCCGAGCCGAAGCCGATGTTGCCTCCGGCGTGCAACAACTCCGCCCGCCCCGATGAGACCGCCCGTTCCACCGACCCGTCGGTAGAACCGTTGTCCACCATCACGATTCGGGTGGGGCGCCGGGTGGCAGCTGCGATCGAATCCAAAAAGGTCGCGAGCGTCTCCCCCGGCGAATAGGTCACCACCACCACGCCCACTGCTGGCGATGGATCAGCCGGATCCTTGGCGTTCACCGGAGACTGCCCTTACCTGCTGCCACCGCGATCCGGTAGGCCTGCAGATGCTGGGCGGCGCAGGCGTGCCAACTGAATTGCGCTGCTCTGGCCAGCGCCCGCCGCGCCAACTCCGCTCGGCGAACTGGATCACCGACCAGCTCGGCCAGGGCCCGGCCGATCTCTCCCGAGCTGGTTCCGCAGTAGGCAACCGCGTCGCCGCCCACCTCGGGCAGCGCCAGTTCACGGGTGGTCAGCACGGCTGCGCCGGACGCCATACCCTCCAGTACCGGCAGGCCGAAGCCCTCACCGAGGCTTGGATAGGCGACCACTTGTGAGCCCCCGAGAATTCCCGACAGCAGGTGCCCAGGGACAAAGCCCGGCCGCAGCACCCGCAAAGGTTCCGACACCGCAGCCGCGGCGGCGTTCAGTTGCGGGTCCCATCCGTTGGCACCGACCAGCACCAGGGCGGGCGGATCCGGGCTACCCGCAAATGCCGTCGCATAGCCACGGATGAGCGCCGGCACATTCTTGCGTGGCTCCAATGTTCCGAGAAATGCGATCCAGCTGCCTGATAGGCCGAGTTCCGTTGCGGCAGCGGCCTTCTCGTCGGTGGTCGGGGGATGGAACTGATCAGGATCGACTCCGTGATGGGCCACGGTCAATGGGGCCGTCGGCTTCGTCACGAATCGGCGCAGCTCGGCAGCGGTGGCATGGCTGGGCACAACGCAGGCATCAGCCCTGCGTAGCGAGATACGCGTCCAACCACGGAAGAATCGACCCTTGATAGTGCGGTGCAGATGCTTGTCCGAAAAGAAGGTGGCGTCATGAATGGTGGCGACGACCGGGACCGGCGAGCGCAACGGCATCGTGTAGTGCGGTGAATGAAGGACATCGACGGTGAGTCGACGGGCCAGCCGCGGAAGTCCGGTCTGTTCCCAGGCCAACCGCGCGGGCCGAGAAACGACCCGCCGGGACAGCGGCACCACCTCCGCGTTCGGTGCCCTTGTGGTGAAATCTTCGGCATCGCACGCTTGGCACACGATGGTCAGGTCGACCATCTCATCCAGCGCTCCGGCCAGCTGTTCGACATATCTGCCGACACCGCCGCGGGCGGCCGGAATCGCCGATGCGTCCAGCAGAACGCGCAGCTGCGGAGCCATCAGCCGGTGGCACCGGCCGCCTTGGCGACCGACATGACGTACTGCCCATAAGGCGACTTGGCGAGCGCCTGTCCCAGTTGCCAGCATTGCTCGGCGTCGATGAAGCCCTTGCG
>JALYXB010000048.1 GCA_030947305.1 Actinomycetota bacterium
CGGTCGCTCGTTGCGGCTGCCGAACTCGACCTCGTCGGCATCTCGGAAGATCAGCGATCTGAATCCATCCCATTTCGGCTCGTAGGAGGCTCCCGGCGGAATGGTAGGGACCGATTTTGCGAGCATCGGCGAGACGGGCGGCATCACGGGCAACTTCATCGGATCATTGTCCACTGCAGGCCCGCCTGCACCTCAACCCGCCCCATCGGTCGGCTAGCTGAACGCCCAGCTGTGGTGCGGGCTTCGGCCCACGGGCGGCCCTGATCCGAGAGGGCTGCGGCCCCCCCGATGGAGTCGCCGCCGGCTACCGGCTGTTATCGAACAGGGCCAACTGGACAGTGGAAAATGGTCCGTTCGGACGGTACCGATCCGACACGCCCCAGAGCTCTTGCTGTGGGAATTCGGGCGGGGGCAGACTGAATCTCCCGGGGTCAAGGTGGACACATGACAAGCGCATCTGCACGAACTGCGGTCAGGACATTGCCGACGCAGCTGCACGGTCAGGACCGCGAGGCGGCGGCCGCGCCGCCCCGGAAGGCACTAAAACCCGGCAACGCAGCGGTGCCCGCCGAGCACCGTTACGCCAATGCCGGACCGGACTGCTACTGGGAACTTCCGTCGCTGAAACGGCTCGCCCGCGGCTGACCGGTCGCCTCAGTTGTCCCAATTGGCGGCGTTCTTGCGGCTGGGTTGCACCCGGGGCGGCTCGTTCGGCATCTTCGGGTAGTCGGGCGGGAAGTTCATCTCTCCGAGCCCGCGCTCGGCAATGTCCATGTCCCACAAGGCGATCGCCGCTCCAACGTCGCCGGCGGCATCGTCCATCGGCGCCCAGGCGTCGCCGTCGGCGGCCAACATCTCAGGGACCGTCCATACGGTGTAGTCCGCCGGCTTCACCTGCGGCAGCTGCTGCCAACTCACCGGCATCGACACCGGCGCGGCCGGCTGCGGACGCACCGAATAGGCAGAGGCGATGGTTCGATCGCGGCACGCCTGGTTGAAGTCGATGAAGATCTTGTCCCCGCGCTGTTCCTTCCACCAGGCAGTGGTCACCAGCTCCGGCTTCCGACGTTCCAGTTCGCGGGCCACCCCGATCACCCCGTGCCGGACCTCGAGAAATTCGTGGGTCGGCTTGATCCGGCTGAACACGTGCAGGCCGCGGTTGCCGGAGGTCTTGACGAACGGGGCAAACCCCAACTCCCGCGACAATTCACCCAGTGCGCTGGCCGCCTCGATCACGTCCGAGAACGGCCGGCCGGGCTGCGGGTCGAGATCGATCCGCAGCTCGTCCGGATTGTCGAGGTTGCCGGTGCGCACCGGCCAAGGATGCAAGGTGACGGTGTTCATCTGGATGGTCCAGACCGCTGTGGCCACCTCGTCGATCACCAGCTGCAGGTGCGAGCGCCCGGACGGGTAGACCACCGGCACCGACCGCGCCCAAGCCGGGACCCCGCGTGGCGGGTTTTTCGAATAGAACTCCTGCCCCTGGACTCCGTCCGGATAGCGCTGCAGCGTCACCGGGCGATCGCCGACCGCCCGCAAGAGCGCGTCGCCGACGGCGACCACATAGCGAGCCAGGTCCGCCTTCGTCACGGCCTTGCTCGCTCCGGAGGCCGGCCACATCACCCGATCGGGGCTGGAGATGCGAACGTGGCGCACCTCGTCGTCGAGCCCGGGAATCTCCAAAACCACGGCGGCGGAAGGCATCTGCCGGGGCCGTCAGCGGCCAGGGTAACCGTCGAACGGCTGGTCGGGCGGCTGCGGCGGCTGGCCGGCCGGCCGTCGCGTCGGCTGCGGATCCCGTCCCGGGTAGGCCTCATCCGGCTCCCGCTCGGGTGGCGCCTGGCCGATCGCCGGGTACGCCGTTGTCCGCTCGACCTGGGGGGTGGCGCTGACGCCGGTCGCTGCGTCGGATGCTGCCTTGGCCTTCGTCAACGCACCGGCCAGATCCGACTTGTTGTCGGCCATCCGCATGGCGTCCTGGTCGGCGATGCTGATGGCGGCTTCCTGCTCGGCTTGCCGCACCGCGGCTTGCACCTCGTCGGCCGAAGTGCCACCGAACCAGTCCTTGACGTCGTCGTCGATGTTGCCAGGTGTGGACACCACCTCTTCCTTCGGCGGCTCGTAGCGGAACACGCCGTCGTCGCCTTTGCTGCCGAGCATCTTGGCGAATCCCTCCAGCGACTTGGAGAAGTCGGAGGGGATCATCCAGACCTTGTTCGCGTCGCCCTGGGCCAGCTGCGGCAACGTCTGAAGGTATTGGTAGGCAAGCAGTTCCGGGGTCGGCTTGCCCGCCTTGACGGCGGCGAACACCTTCTCGATGGCCTTGGCCTGGCCCTGTGCCTGCAGGTAGCGGGCGGCTCGTTCACCCTGGGCCCGCAGGATCCGCGACTGCCGCTCGCCCTCGGCGGCCAGGATCGAGGACTGCTTGGCACCCTCGGCCGTCAGCACGGCCGCCTGCTTGTTGCCCTCCGCCGTTTTGATCGATGATTCCCGCTGACCTTCGGCGGTGAGGATCATGGCCCGCTTGTCGCGATCGGCGCGCATCTGCTTCTCCATCGAATCCTGGATGGACGGGGGCGGGTCGATGGCCTTCAATTCCACTCGCGCCACCCTGATGCCCCACTTGCCCGTTGCCTCGTCCAGCACCCCGCGCAACTGGCCGTTGATGGCGTCCCTGCTGGTCAGTGTCTGCTCGAGGTTCATCCCGCCCACCACGTTTCGCAGCGTGGTGGTGGTGAGCTGCTCGACGGCGACGATGTAGTTGGCGATCTCGTACACCGCCGCTCGCGGTTCGGTCACCTGGAAGTAGACGACGGTGTCGATGGAGACGGTCAGGTTGTCCTCGGTGATCACCGGCTGCGGCGGGAAGGAGACCACCTGCTCCCGCAGGTCGATCCTGGCCCTGATCCGGTCCACGAAGGGCATCAGCCAGACCAGGCCGGCGATGTTCACCTTGTGGAACCGGCCCAGCCGTTCGATCACCGCGGCCTGCGCCTGCGGAATGACCTTGACGGATTTCAGCACGATGAGGATCGCCAGCACGACGATGACGATCGCGACGATTAGCAGTGGACTCATTCCAGACTCCTTCGTGGATGATGCCGGCCTCCGCGCGATTCGTCACGCAGGGCGCCTTTTGACCCTATGCCGCCGATAGCTGCGCCGTAGGGCGATCCCGGTTCGGCGGGCAGCGGAAGGAAACTCATCTTCCCCAGATGACGACCGCGGTAGCGCCGCGCACCTCGACCACGGTGACGGCCGTGCCCGGCGTCAGCGGGCGGTGGCCGTCCATACCGATCGCCGACCAGACCTCGCCGCCGATCTTGACCTGGCCGCCGGCCGCATCGACCGTCGAGATCACCGTCGCCTGCGAGCCGATCACCGCATCGATTCCGGTGCTGATCGACGCCGGCTTGAATCGCCGCACCAGCGGCGGCCTTGCCGCGATCACCAGTGCGACCGACACCAGCGCGAAGACCAGGAATTGGATCCACAGCTCCGGGACGAATAACGCGACCACGCCGGTGGCAATGGCTCCGCCGCCCAGCATCAGCAACACGAACTCGCCGCCCATCAGCTCGGCGATCGACAGCACTACTGCAGCTGCGAGCCAGACCCAGGCGTACATGAGGCTCATCCTGCCAGAGCGGGCTGTGGCACCCGAGGATGATGCGCGAGCGGTGAGCGCACTGTAACCATGCCGTAACTTGATTCTCCGCCGCCCGGCTCACCCTCGGCAGCTCAGCCAGCGTCCGCGGCGACGAAGTCGATCAGCGACTCGACCGCAGTGATCAGTGGCGTCTGCAGATCCCGGTAGCTGCGGACCGCGCCGTTGACCCTGCCCCACATGGTCGCGGTGTCCGAAACGCCAAGTGCGGCACAAACTCCGGCCTTCCAGTCGACGCCCCGCCGCACCTCGGGCCAGCCGCGGATGCCGACAGCGGGGGGCTTCACCGCCTGCCAGATGTCGATGTACGGGTGCCCGGCCACCAGCACATGCCGCGAGCTGATGTCGTCGGCGATCCGTCGCTCCTTGCTGCCGGCGACCAGATGGTCGGCCAGCACCCCGACCCTGCGGTGCGGCCCTGGACCGAAATCGGCGAGCGCATCCGGAAGATGGTCGAGCCCGTGCAGCGGCTCGACCACGATGCCCTCGACTCGCAGGTCGTGACCCCACACCCGCTCCAACAGCGCCGCGTCGTGGATCCCCTCGACCCAGATGCGGGCGGCGCGGGCGGTGCGGGCCCGCACACCGGCCACCGCGATCGACCCGGATGCCGAGCGTTTCGGGGCCGTCGGCTTCGACACCGGCCGGACCACGGTGGCCGGCCGACCGTCAACCAGGAAGGCTCCCACGCCGAGCGGAAAGCTCCGCCGGCTCCGGTGCCGGTCCTCCAACGTCACCGCGGACGAGCTGCAGCCGACGACCAGGCCGCAGAACCCGGACCGCAGGTCCTGCGCCACCACTTCGTTCGTCGCCGGCACTTCGACGATGACGGGCCGCCGGTAGGCCCCGGAGGTCAACACGTCACGCCCATAGGGATCGGAGTTCACTTCCCCAGTGTCGGTAAACCCGGCCTCGGACAATGACATCGACACACCCTTGTGCCGGCGCCGGGCGACGCAGCTCCCGTAGCGTGTTGGGCGTGCCCGAACTGTCGACCGCCGCCGCCACCGCCCTCGCCCTGTGGGGCGCTGCGCACAGCGGCGGGGCAGCTGCCGACGATGTGCTGGGCGCCATCAGCGGCTACGGCGTGACGGCCGGTGTCCGGCGCGACGGGCCGGTCCCGCAGGGCTCGCCGGCAGCCGCGCTTCCCGGTCCGGGCGAGGCGCCCGTCGGACCGGCAGCGCTGCTGCCCGTGTTGCGATCGTCGGTTCCCGTTCTGGTGCTGCCGCGGCAGGGTGACGTGCGCGGCCTGCCGGTGGCCGGCGAATCGGGCAGTCCGGTCCCACCGGTCGTCGCCGCGGCGCTACGAGCAGGTGCGGCGGTGGTGCTGCCGGAGGCCGAACTGACCATTGTGCCCGTCGACACCCAGTGGCGGGTATTCACCGGCGCCGGCACCCCGGCCGTGGTCGATCCGGGGGTGGCGCGGGAAGAACTCGATGCCGCCGTCGGCCGCGTCACCCGGTTGTTCGTCGGGGCCGATCTCGGCCGAGAGGCGGCAGATGCCAGGCAGGCGGTGAGCGTTCAGGTCGCCGCCCGCACCGTCGTCCCGCCGCCCGGCACGCCTGGCAGGGCGGTGTCACTGCTGGACAGATGCGTGCAACTCGAGGCGATCTTGGCGGTCAGCGACCCGGAGCGCACCGCCGCCGTCAACTCCTACCAGTTGAATCTCGCGGCCGGGGCTCACCGCACGCTGCTGGAAGTGGCCGGCCAGGCCCGCCGGGCCGCAGTCGCGATGGCAGTGCGGGCGTTGCTCGGCAGCAAAATGGCCGGGAAGTCGCGATTGCGAGCTCCCGGCCACTTCCGCTGAAATGAATCGGCCGCACAGCGGCCGAGCCCAGCGTGGACGGTTAGCGTCCGGTGATGTCCCTGGCGGCGTCGGCGACCTTGTCGCCCGCCTGCTTCGTCTTGGCTGCGGCCTGGTCGCCCTGACCCTCGGCTTCCATGGATTCGTTGCCGGTCACCTTGCCAACACCTTCTTTGGCCTTGCCGACAACATTTTCGCCGGCGTGCTTGGCCTTGTCCCCAGCATCTCCGAGTCCCATGATGTGCTCCTCTGCTCGCACTATGACCCGCGATTTCGCGGACCTAATATTCGCAGTACCCGTGCAGGCAAAGATCAAACATCAGCTGCCGAACTGTCCGATACTTCGGACTCGGCGAATCCCAGAGCGTGGAAGCCGCCGTCCACCATCACCATGGAGCCGCTGGTCGCCGGGAACAGGTCAGACAGCAACGCGACGCAGGCCCTGGCGACCGGAGTGGGGTCTGAGGTGTCCCAGCCCAGTGGCGCCCGGCCGGCCCAGCCGTTCTCCAAGCCGGCGAATCCCGGGATCGACCTGGCCGCCATGGTCCGGATCGGGCCGGCTGAAACCAGGTTGACCCTGACCCCCTTCGGTCCGAGATCCCTTGCCAGATAACGGTTCACCGACTCCAGCGCGGCCTTTGCCACCCCCATCCAGTTGTAGGCGGGCCAGGCCTGCCTGGCGTCGAAGTCCAACCCGACGATGCTGCCGCCCGCGGTCATCAGCGGCAATGCCGCCACGGCAAGAGCTTTCAACGAAAATGCCGAGGTGTGAACCGCGGTGGCCACGTCCTCCCACGGGGCGTCTAGGAAGGGGCCGCCGAGAGTGCTCGGCGGCCCGTACGCGACGGCGTGCAGCACTCCATCGATCCGGTCGAAGTGCCCGGACAACCTGTCGGCCAGCGAGTCCAGCTGCTCGTTGTTGGTGACGTCCAGCTCGACCACCGGCGCCGGTTGCGGCAACCGCTTGGCGATCCGTTCCACCAGCGACATCCGGCCAAAGCCGGTGAGGACGACGTTGCCGCCCTGTTGCTGGGCCAGCCTGGCCGTATGGAATGCCATCGACGCCTCCGTGATCACCCCGGTGATCAGCAGGTTCTTGCCGGCCAGCAGGCCGGTTCCCAGCTGGTCGGGCCGGGCGCTCTTCTCGGTGCTCAGTTCGGTCATCTGGATGTCTCTTCCATCTCGGGGGGTGCGGGGCGTGGTGACGCCGGAGCGGGCAGCACATCAATGGCCCATGCCGAGGCCACCGTCGACGGGGATGACCGCACCGTTGATGTAACCGGCAGCGTCGGACGCCAGAAAGGCTGCCAGCGCCGCAATCTCGGACGGCTGCGCATAGCGACGGGCGGGCACCTGGGCGACGATTTGTTTGCGCCGGTCCTCGGACAGCGCCCGCGTCATCTCGGTGTCCACGAAACCCGGCGCGATCACGTTAGCGGTGATGTTGCGGCTACCCAGTTCCCTGGCAATGGATCTGGCCAGACCCACCAGGCCGGCCTTGGAGGCCGCGTAGTTGACCTGCCCAGCGCCGCCGGACTGCCCCACCACCGAGGAGATGTAGATGAGCCGACCCCAGCGTTTGCGCAACATCTGCGACGACGCCCGCTTGGACACCCGGTAGGCGCCCGTCAGGTTGGCGTCCAGCACCGAGCTGAAGCTCTGCTCGCTCATCCGCAGCAGCAGGGTGTCGTCGGTGATGCCGGCATTGGACACCAACACCTCGACCGGTCCCTGGGCCGCTTCCACCTCGCTGAACGCCCGGTCGACCGATGTCGCATCGGTGACGTCGCAGACCACCCCGGCCAGACCGTCGGGAGCGGCCCCGGTCCGGTGGGTCACCGTCACCCGATGGCCGGCCTGCCGCAGCGCGAGGGCGATCGCCAGCCCGATGCCACGGTTGCCGCCCGTCACCAGCACCGAGCGAGCAGAATTTTGCTCACCCTGCCCGGCCTCGGCATCGTTGTCACTGGCTGTCACAGGCACTGCTCCTCGGCTGATGTCGCTCCCGCGGACACCCGTGGCTGGCGGTGACGAACGTCGGCGGCTGAAGTCAGCAGACTAACGTCACGGGATTCGTCGACCGATCACCAGTGCGCCGGCCGCCGCCAGCATCACCGTCAAAACGCCGGCGATCATCCATGGCCTTGACACGTCCTTTTGCTGGATCTCGTAGCCGATCTGCTGTCCCAGCTCGGAGTAGACCTTCTTCAACTCCTCAGCGCTCGCTGCGGTGTGGAAGTCGCCGCCGGAGATCTGCGCGATGGCCTTCATTCCAGCCTCGTCCAGCGGAACCGGTTCGTCCTTGCCCTGCAGGTTGATACTGCCGTGATCGGTGCCGAAGGCGATCACCGAGACCGGCACCTTCGCGGCCGCCGCCGCCTTTGCGGCTTCCTGTTCGGTGCGGCCGACGGTCCGCTTGCCGTCCGTCATCAGCACGATCCGGGCCGGTGGCGGTCCTTGCGCGCCGCCGTAGGTCTTGGAGAAGGCGTCGACCATCTGCAGTCCGGCGTAGATCGCCTCCCCCGTCGCCGTCGCTTCCTCCAGCTTGAGACCGTTGATGGCCGCGTGCGCCGGGGCCCTGTCGGTGGTCGGCGTCACCAGCACTGTGGGCACCTCAGCGAACTCGAGCACCCCGAGGTTGACGCCGTTGGTCAGGTCGTCGACGAACTGGTTGCCGGCTTCCTTGGCCGCGTCCAGCCGGCTGGGCGGCACGTCGGTGGCCTCCATCGACAGCGAGATGTCGATCGCCAGCACCACCACGGCCCTGTTTCGCGCAACCTTGGTGTCGGCGGTCGGGCCAGCGGCTGCGATAGTCAGCAGCGACAGGCCGACGAGCGCCACTGCGGTCGGCGCATGTCGCCAGCTGTTCGGCCGTCTCGGCGCCACAGATTCCAGCAGCTCCAAGTTGGCGAATCGCAGGGTGTGCTTGCGAACCCGCAGCTGGGCGATGACGTAGCCGACTGCCAGCGCGATGACCACGGCGGCGAGCGCGAACCAGGCGGGAGCGGCGAACCTCACCAGGCCTCCCCGGCATGCGCCGTCGCGGCACCGGCGCCCCGGCCGGCACCGGTCCAGCCGCGCTTGCGGGTGAGCACGAACCGCATGACGTCGGCGATCCAGTCCCGGTCGGTACTCAGGGTGAGCTGGGCACTGCCGGCCCGCCGCAACGCCGCAGCTACCTCGCGCCGGTGATCGGCCGAGGCGGCCGCGAAGTCCCTGCGCAACGCCGGCGTCGTCTGCACCTCCCTGCTGCGGCCGGTCTCCGGGTCGACCAGTGTCACCAGCCCGACATCGGGCAGGGTGAGATCTCGCGGGTCGAGCACTTCGACGGCCAGCAGATCGTGGCGGCCGTTCAGCGCCCGCAGCGAGCGCTTCCAGTCGACCGGTCCGACGAAGTCGGAGATCACCACCGCGAGCCCGCGCCGCCGAGGCGGTCGGCGCAGCTGTTCGATGGCGGCCGCCAGGTCCCCCCGATGACCCGCCTCACTGCGCGGGGTCGAGGCCAGGGCGCGCAGAAGGTACTGCAGATGTGGCCGGCCACCGCGCGCCGGGATGCGCTCCATCGCCGCACCGGTGCTCACCACCGCGCCCACTCTGTTGCCGCCACCTTGAGTCAGATGGCCGACCGCCGCCGCCGCTGCCACCACCAGATCCCGCTTCTCGCAGCCGGTGGTACCGAAATCCAATGACCCGGACAGGTCGGCGACGATCCACGTTTCCAGCTCACGATCGGCGACCGTCTGCCGAATGTGCGGCTCGGTGGTACGGGCGGTCAGCGACCAGTCCATCCGACGTACATCGTCACCCGGGTAGTACAGCCGAGCATCGCCAGGCTCGGTGCCGGGGCCGGGCACCAGCCCCAGATGATTGCCCTGCAGCAGGCCGTCCAGTCGGCGCCGGACCGTCAGCTCGAGGGTGGTGAGCGCGGCATCCAGGGTGAGCGGATCCGCGGTCGACGGCACGCCGGCCCCCCGACCCCTGCGTGCGCCGTCAGGAGGCCGCCGGTCGTTGCCCGATGCCGCACCCGGCATTAGGCGACGCCGGGCTGGGTATACGGGCTCACCTGGGGCAGCGGAATGGCCTGCAGGATGCGGGTGAGGATCACGTCGACAGGGATGCCGTCGGCGAGCGCATCGTAGGACAGCACCAATCGGTGCCTCAGCACGTCGGCGGCCACATCCACCACGTCCTGCGGAACGACGAAATCGCGTCCGCGGACCAGCGCCAGCGCCCTGGCCGCGGCGATGATACCGAGCGAGGCGCGCGGCGAGGCGCCGTAGGACAGCCAACCGGCCACCTCGGTGAGGCCGTGATCCGCCGGGGTGCGGGTGGCAAACACCAGGCGCACCACGTAATCCACCAGAGCGTGGTGGACGAAGACATTCGCGGCCACCTGCTGCAGTCGCGCCAGCTCCTGGATCGGCAGCACCTGACTGGCTTCCGGCGGGTTCACTCCCATCCGGTAGACGATCTCTCGCTCCTCGTCCGGTTCCGGGTAGCCGACCAGCAGTTTGAACAGGAAGCGGTCGCGTTGCGCCTCCGGCAGCGGGTAGACGCCCTCGTTCTCGATCGGGTTCTGGGTGGCCAGCACCAGGAATGGGTTCGGCATCGGGTAGGTGATGCCGCCGATCGACACGTGCCGCTCCGCCATCACTTCGAGCAGCGCCGACTGCACCTTGGCCGGTGCCCTGTTGATCTCGTCGGCGAGGACGAAGTTGGCGACCACCGGCCCCAGCTCGGTATCGAATTCCTCCCGGCCGGCCCGATAAATCCTGGTACCCACCAGGTCGGCCGGCACCAGGTCGGGGGTGAACTGGATGCGCGAGAATGTTCCGCCGACCACCTTTGAGAAGGTCTCAACGGCAAGGGTTTTGGCCACTCCCGGCACGCCCTCGATCAGCAGATGCCCCTTCGCCAGCAGCCCGACGAGCATGCGCTCGACCAGTCGGTCCTGCCCGACAATGACCCGTTTGACCTCGAAGACGGTGCGCTCGAGCAGCTGGGCGTCGCTGCTGGGGTGAGGCTGTGCTGGCGGTGGTCCGGTCGGCGCCGCAGTGTGGTGGCCGCCAGCCGGGCCGGCGGCCGGCCCGGTGCCGCTGGCTGTGCCGCTGGTGATTTCCGCCGTCACCGGCTCCTCCTCGTGAAGTGCTGTCGGCCGATGGCCCTGTCGACGCGGCTGCTCTGTCGATGCCGAGCGGCCGGGTGCAGCCTTTCACTCCATCATGACGAAAGTTGCCGCCGGAGGTGGCACAAGCCTCGGACCGGGTCGATTTCGACTGCTCGCGATGCTGCAGAACGGCGGACGGCCCCGACG
>JALYXB010000076.1 GCA_030947305.1 Actinomycetota bacterium
CTACAGGGCGGTCCGCCACCAGTTCAGACGAAGCATGGTTGCGCAGTTCACCGCACCAGAATACCAAGGCCCCGGCCACGATCCAGTTGGTGGTAGCGCAGAACTGTCATGACACGCCGTGCGCAGCCGGCGTGTCATGACAGTTTGGCGCTACCTGTCGGGCGACCCGCTACCTGTCGGGCGACCTGATACCTGTCGGGCGACCCGCTACCTGTTGGGCAACCCGCGGTGGCGTCACCACAGTTCGATCGAGCTGCGCAGGATGTCGGCCAGCGCCTCAGGGGTGACGTCGCGCGGCGCGATGGTGAGCAACCGCTGCTGCTTCATGGCACCGTCCACCAGTGACTCGACGTCGCCCGCGCCGAAACCGACGGCACCGATGCCGGCCGGGATGCCGATATCACGCATCAGCTCGATCAGCACGCTCGGCAGTTGGTCGGCAGCATCATCGGTCGCCGATGCGCTGGGCCCCAACAGTTCTGCTGCTCGCAGGTGCCGTTCTGGATCGGCCGGGAACGTCCATCGGAACGCCTCGGGAGCCGTCAGCGAGACCGCCATGCCGTGCGGCACCATCGGGTGATCGTTCGGGTAATCCGGTGGATAGAAGTCGCGCACCTGGCTGGCGATCGGGTAGGCGTTGGCGTGAGGGATGTGCACGCCGGCGTTGCCGAATCCCATGCCGGCGAAGGTGGCGGCCAGCGCCATTTCGTTGCGGGCCGCCAAGTCTTGCGGATCGTGCACCGCGGCCCTGAACGAGTGTGCCAGCAGGCTCATCGCCTTCTCGCTGAACATGTCGGCGATCGGGTTCGCGCCGCAATACGGCACCCGCTGCTCGGGTGTCTTGTGGTCGAACGAGGTATATGGGCGGGCCGTGTAGCTCTCCAGCGCGTGACACAAGATGTCCATCCCGGCCGCAGCCGTCACCATCGGCGGCTGGCTGCGCGTCAGATCCGGATCGATAATGGCCAGCATCGGGCGCAGCCGTGGGTGACTGATGCCGCTCTTCACGTGCTGGTCGAGCACATCCAGCACGCACACGGCCGTCGACTCGGCGCCGGTTCCGGTGGTAGTCGGCAGCGCGACGAAAGGATGCAGCGGATTACGGGGGCTGCGCCCACTACCGACCGGCGCGTTCACGTAGTCGATCAGGGTGCCCTCGTTGGTGATCAGCAGGTTGACCGCCTTGGCGGTGTCGATGCTCGACCCGCCGCCTACGGCCACGAAGCCATCCCACGGACCACTGCCCCGTGCGTAGTCGACCGCCGCCTGCAGGCTCTTGTCCGTCGGCTCGATGTGCGAATCGGGGTAGACCTCCGCGTCGATACCGACCGAGCGGATCTGTGCCGCCACCATGTCCGGTGCACCGGTGGCAGCCACCCCAGGGTCGGTGATCAGCAGCACCCTGGTCACCCCGAGCTGCTTCAGGTCGTAACCCACCTCGGCGCTGGCACCCGGTCCGTACTTGAGCTGCGGGGCACCATAGGTGAACACGGTCTCGGCGGAATCTGACATCGGTGTCTCCTCTCAATTGCTCACCACGCGAGTAGTAATCGTGACGGGGCGTTCGTATTCGGGACGGCCATTGAGTCAACACGTCCGTTTTCGGCTGATCAACCTCCCCGTGTAGACTCGTTGAGCATGCGCTACTAGCTCAATTGGCAGAGCAGCTGACTCTTAATCAGCGGGTTCGGGGTTCGAGTCCCTGGTGGCGCACAGCTGTAAGTAGCCCCTCACCTACGCACGCAGGTGGGGGGCTCCTTCGTCTCATCGTTGCGGCTCTGGCTGAACCTTCGCCCACCGGGAGAGGCTCGGTTGCCGGCGATGTGAGACGTTCGGCTCCGGTCCTGCTATTGCTGTCGGCGTAGTTGCCGAAGATAGACGGTCGGGGTGACTCCGACGACTCGCTTGAAGTCGTTCAGGAGGTGCGTCTGGCTGCTGTAGCCCATGTCGGCGGCCACGCCGGCCCAATCGGGATGCGTCTTGCCGGCGGTCCTTCCGATTGCCCTCAGCAGACGTTGCCGCTTCAAGAGCCATTTGGGGCCGACGCCGACATACTCGGCGAAGGCAGCCTGCAGGCTCCGCTCGCTCCGGAACAGCTCTGCCGCGAGGGCGCTGACCGTCGTGGGGCCGTCTTGTCGCATCATGGCTGCGACGGCGTCCGCGATGAGCTGCAGGTGCTGCACCGGAGGCGCGATCGGCCTCGAGCGCAGCAGACCGTCCAGTGCACGCACCAACTGCCCCTCGGGCAGTTGCAGCAGCTCGCTGCAGAAGCACGGGTCGGCGTTCGGAAAGACCGTTGCCAGGTCGATTCTTCCGTCGCCGCGCAGCTGGTTAATGCGCCCACCCCAGTACGGCGCGAAGCCGCCGGGCTTGAAGGCGATGCCGGCCATGGTGCCGGCGCCGGCCGTGTCGTAGTTCAGCACGCCGTCGCTGATCCCGTGTACGAACGTGCCCTGTGCGGTGAAGAAGGCATGCACCACTGGAGCTGGGAGCACCTCGGTCGGTCGATAGGTCACGTTGTACGGCAGCTGCCACCGCATCACCCAGTAGTGCGAGACACACACCGCCAAGTCGTCGGCAGGCTCGAAACCGCGGACCGCGAAGTACCGGTCCAACATCTCCGGCTCCAACAGCCCGCTCTGGAGCAAGACCCGGTCCCGGTCAGGCGACCCTGCGGATTTCTGAGATATCTCAGCCACGCCCGTTCCTACCCTAGAAGACACTGTCCAACTCGAATTGAGAGGAATCCACGATGAACGATGAGACCTTAGCCCCAATACCTAGCCCTGCCATGCGCTCACTGAACCGCCTGGTCGGCACCTGGCAGCTCACCGGTGACAGCACCGGTACCGTCACCTACGAGTTGATGGAAGGCGGCTTCTTCCTCCTTCAGCACGTCGACATGCATCTTTTCGGCAGCGACGTCAAAGCGCTGGAGGTCATCGGTCACCTGCAGCCTTTCGGGGAGACGCCGAGCCCCGAGGTCCGATCGCGCGCCTACGACACCCGAGGCAACACACTCGACTACGTGTATGAACTGAACGGCGACACGCTGACCATCTGGGGCGGTGAACCCGGATCCTCGTCCTACTACCTGGGCACCTTCGTCGACGAAGACACCAACGTCGGGCAGTGGACCTTCCCAGGCTGCGGCTATACCTCCACGATGCACAGGGTTGCGCGATGAACGGGCACCTGCTCCCGGCCCGGTGGCGGCCGCTCCACCGCTAGCCCGACGGTGGGGATTCCGTCCGCTGAATCACACCTCCCTGAGGTGCAGTCGATACCGTTCCGGTTCCCATTCGCCGCGTCGACGACAGGTAAGCCCCGGCCAGTGCCGCTGGCGCGCAACACAACCAGCCGTCGATCAGGGCCTCGTGCAACGCGGCCCGGGACACCTTCTCCAATTCGACCAGGACGGCGGGATATCCGTCGAAGTGGGGGATGGTGAAGAACGCCCCCGACCGGGCGGCCAGCACCGCCTCCTTATCGTTCAGGTCTGCCACGCTGATGGCCAGGATGGGCCCGCCCGGAGGGACGGACTCGCCGAAACGTTTGATGTCGGCCTTACTGAACGGACGCTCCCAGGCGAAGACCTTGCCCCGCACGCCCCAACTCCGCGATCCGTACCGCAGGCCCTCGGCCGTCTCGGGTAGTGCCAACGCCAGCGTGGCGACTTGGTCGATGGTCATCACGACTATCACCCTAAGGCCGAGGGTGCGGCCCGGCGAGAGACCGGTGGCGTTTCGACCGTCAGCGCGGCCGGTCGGGCATGTCAGGCACACTGACGCCATGCCTGTCCGTGCGCGGTCCACCGCTCCCACTGTTGCCGCAGCCGCCCTCGGCGGCGCCGCCGCCGTCGTCGTTGTTCCGATCGCTGTGCTGAGCCGTCGGCTCCGACGCTCGATGGGCGCCGGGCGGCGGGAGATCGCCGCGACCGTGGCCGGGTCGCCGCAGTATTACGACGGTGCCTTCCACAACCGGTTGCCCGGCAGCATCATCGCGCCTACCAGCACCGCGTCGATGGCTACCCAGATGGCCACGAGAGACGATCGGGGTAAGCCGAGCAACCCGATCGATCTGGCCACTGCGGTGATTCCGGAGACAGCGGGCGCATTGGCCGCCACCTGGCTGGGGCACGCCTCGGTGCTGCTGGAGATCGACGGTGCCAGGGTGCTCGCCGACCCGGTGTGGAGCGACCGGGCGTCGCCCACCCAGAAGGTCGGCCCACACCGGCTGCACCCGGTGCCGATGGCGATCGCCGACCTGCCCGAGCTGGACCTGATCGTCATCTCGCACGATCACTATGACCACCTGGACACCAACACGGTCGATGCGCTGCTCGCCACCCAGCGAGCCCCGTTCTGCGTCCCCATCGGCATCGGCGCGCACCTGCGGGGCTGGGGGGTGCCCGAGCACAGGATCATCGAGCTGGACTGGGATGCCTGCCATCAGGTCGCCGGCCTCACCGTCACCTGCACCGAGGCGCGGCACTTTTCCGGCCGCAGCCTGGCCAGGAACACCACCCTGTGGTCGTCGTGGGCGCTCACCGGTCAACACCATCGGGTGTTCTTCGGTGGCGACACCGGCTACACCCCGGCCTTCGCTGAAATCGGTGCCCGATTCGGGCCGTTCGACCTGACGGTGCTGCCGATCGGCGCCTACAACGACATGTGGCCAGACATCCACATGAACCCGGAGGAGGCCGTGCGGGCGCACGGCGACCTCGGCGGCCAGCTCCTGCTGCCGATCCACTGGGCCACCTTTGATCTGGCTTTTCACCGTTGGTCGGAACCGGTCGAATGGTTGACGGTGGCCGCCGAGAATTCTGGAGTTCAGCTCGCCCTGCCGGCTCCGGGTCAGCGTTTCGAAGGCGCCGGCCCGATTCCCACCGACTCCTGGTGGGTGCCATCCATCTGAGCAGCCGCTCTGATCTGGCACCCTTGCATTCATGTGGCAGTGGGTGCGTGTTGGTGCCCTGTCGCTGCTGGCTGCCTACTGGCTCTGCGGAACCAACTCCACCCAACCGTCAGGGCTGGCCGATCCGGCCGCCGAGCGCGCGTTGGTCGCCATTACCACGGGGCGTTTCGACCCGGCGCACCCGCAAGCCCTCTTTCCGGCCAATTGGGTTGCGGTGATGGGCTACCGCGCCGCCGTCACCGTCGGCCCGCACGGGACGCCGATCCTGTATAAACCGACCGGCGGGTGCTCCTCGTTTACCGGGGCGACCAAGTACGACTTCTCGACGGTCTGTATGGAACACGACCTGTCCTACGACGTGGTGCGCTACGCCGGTCGGATCGGGCAGCCGCTTGATGTCTCGGCCAGGCAGGCCGACGACGACATGTTCGACCGGGACCTGCACGCCAGGTGCGACCAACTGCACGTCACCGGATTCGACTGGGGCATGTGCAATACCTACGCCTGGGGTTTCGCCGTCGCGGTGAGGCTCAACTCTTGGCGGCAGGGCTACCGGCCACCCGAGCAGGAGAGCCGGTGGCGATGGGTGGCCATGCTGTTGCTATTCGGCTGCTTCGTGGCGCTCCCGGCTGCCTGGCGGTTCCTGCGACACGGCTCGCGGCCCAGGCCCGACCAGCACGGCGGTTGCGGTCAGCCGTTCTTCCCGGACAGGCCCACCCAGGTATCCCAGTTGATCGCGTAGTCGAAGATGTCACCGTCCGCGGGCCCGAGCCTTACGTTGGTCCCTGTTACCTGCACGGGATCGCCTACTATCGCCGAGCGGAAATAGGCCTCGGCGGCTTTCAGGGACAGGTTGATGCAGCCGTGGCTAACATTCGCGTGGCCCTGCTGGTTGATGGTGTTGGGATTGGCATGAATGAATTCGCCGTTGTCCGAAATCCGAACTGCCCACTTCTCTTTCTCGCTGTACTTGAACAGCGGGCTGGTCATGGTGAGATCCTTCCTCAGATCGTTCACCACATGAATCCCGGAGTGGGTCTGCCGGTCGGTGGCGGTGTGGCCGGGGGAAGTGTCGGTGTCCTTCGCGGCCCCGTACGACGCGGGGTAGGTGGCAACGGTGTGACCGTTGCGCTGGACAACGATCTTGTGGGCGTTGGCGTTGGCGATCACCACCTGGTTACGTCCGATGGTGAAGCTGCTGCTGACGTCGGTCTTGCCGTAGCTGCGGGCGGCGAATTTCAGCCCGTACATCTTCGCCTCGACGTGAACCTTGGTGCCCGCCGGCCAGTACCCCTTCGGCCGGTAGTCCAGCCCCCAGATACCGCCGTCGTGGTCGATCCAGGCCCAGGCGCCGTTCACCTTCGGGGTGGTAGTGATGGACACGTTCTTCTCGATCAGGGCTCTGTCCTGCGGCGTGGTGGTGAGGAACTGGATCATTACCGGCATGGCCACCCCGACCACGGCGCCATCACCCGGCGAGATCGTCGTCCTGGCAAGTTTCGCCGGTTTGAGCATGGTGTATTTGCCGGTGATTGGAACGGTCTTGCCGTCGGTGCCGACCGCGGATCCGGTGAGCTGATAGGTCTTGCCGTAGCCGAGCACTTCGCCGGTGGTCCAACTGGACTTGTCCTTGGACAGGGCGCCGTTCACCTGGTAGCCCGACGGGCTCACCAGCGAGATGTCCGTGATAGTGCCCTTGGCCACCGCCACCGTGATCGGCTGGACCGGCGACAGGTTCTTGCTGTTGATCGCGGGGCTGGACGACACGGCGGCCGCCGGCGGGACCGGCTTGGGCATGGGGGTGGTGGTCGAAGCACCGGAGGTGGCTGCGGTGCCGGAGGAATTCGAACTTGAGGACACTGCGCCGGAGGATGACTGGCCGGCCGATGACGATGCGATCGCAGGTCCGCTGCCCACAGGACCCGGGCCGGCACCGACGGTGATCGGGCCGCCTGTCGCTGCGGTGGTGCCCCCGGTCGTGGCTGTGGTGGCCACCGCGGGGCTCTTCACGCTCTGGGGGCCGGAACTCGCGCCCTGCTGCCCCGAATTTGTCGACGGCGAGGTGCATCCGCCCAATAATGCGGTCGCCGCAACCAGGGTCAGGAGCGGCGCGAAGCCACGGGTGATGCGCATCGTCACGTCCTCGAGGGTGAGCGTCCCGCGCGGCTGATCCGGCCGGCGGGTGAGCCGGGTGGGGATGCCGGCTCTCTCGAGGCTACTGGGCGGGTTGAGCTAATCGCGGTTCAGCGGACGATCTTGCGGATCAGCAACACCACGATCAACGCCCCGACACCGATCAATCCGAACTTGACCTTCGGGTCGTTCAGGGTGTTCCTGAGCGTCTGCTTGCCGCGCTCCACCAGCGCTTTCGGGTTGGCCCGGTCACTGATCTCGTCGACAGCGACGGCCAGCGCATTGCGCGCCCGTTCAATCTCTGCCTGGATCGTCTCGACGTCGCGCGCCATGTCGCCTCCCGCGGTCTTCAGCGTGGCCGGGCCCGATGCCGCCACCGATGACTACCCTAGCGCCATGACCAACTCTTCCTCTGCTTCCTCACCCGCGGCCGCCCCGTCCTCAGCCGCGGCCGCCCCCGGCCCCGCCGTCGGCGACCCTGCACCCGGCTTCGCGCTACCGGACGCCGACGGAAACACCGTCTCGCTCTCCGATTTCGCCGGGCGATCGGTGATCGTCTTCTGCTACCCGGCCGCCGGCACCCCCGGCTGCACGAAGGAGGCATGTGAGTTCACCGCCGCCAGGAAGGAGCTGGACACCGCCGGTTACACGGTGATCGGCATCTCGCCGGATTCGCCGGCCAAGCTGGCCAAGTTCACCGCTGACGAGAAGCTGGACCTGGTGTTGCTGGCCGACCAGGACAAGTCGGTGCTGCGGGCGTATGGCGCCTACGGCGCAAAGCAGAACTACTGCAAGACGATCCAGGGTGTCATCAGGTCGACGTTCGTCATCGGGCCGGACGGCAAAATCGTGCAAGCGCTGCGCAACGTCACGGCGACCGGGCACGTCGGCCGGGTACTAACCAGCCTCGGCGTCAGCTGATTTCGACCCGCACCCCCCGCCCTCACCCGGGGAGGAGCAACCCCCAAAGGCCCATGTCGATCCCCCGCGGCCGGTGGTGGCCGACAGTGCATCAGCGAACCCGGACGTTGACGTACCGTCACTGACATGTTGATCGAGTTCAGCGGGTTGCCCGCCACCGGCAAGTCCACACTTGCCAGTTGGCTCGCCACCCGTATCGGGGCCGTTCTGCTGCGTGTCGACGAGATCGAGGCAGCCATGCGTCGCAACGGGCTGACGGCAGAGCAGACCGGCATCGCCGCGTACAGCGTGGCCCACGACGTGGCCGGTAGACAGCTGCGCCTGGGCCTGACCGTGATCGCCGATGCGGTGAACCCGGTGCAGCAGGCACGGCAGGGCTGGCGAACATTGGCGGATGGGGCCGGGGTCAAGCATCTGGTGATCGAAACCAGCTGTGACGACCTGGCCGAGCACCGGCGCAGGGTCGAGTCCCGCGCCCACGACATCCCGGGCTGGCAGTACCCGGGCTGGGATGACGTGCAGGCACGGCGGCGCGAGTACCAGCCACGCACCGACCACCGACTGGCTCTTGACACGACTCGCCCGCTCGGCGATTCCGAGCAGGCCGTCATCGAATTCCTCGGGGGCGACCTGCTGGCCGGATGATGCGTGTGGTGGGGCCGGAGGGAGTCGAACCCTCACTGGCACGGACCTAAACCGTGTGCCTCTGCCATTGGGCTACGGCCCCTCGATGGACAACCATACTGTCGACGCGGAGGCCCGCCCGCAACGGCGGAACGACCTATTGGACCGCCACGCGGCACATAATGAGCGGCGGCTCTGGGTACCAGATCCGTCGACCGCGACGGCCCGGAAAGCACGTGCCGGCCTTCGCAATCGTATCTGCCCCCGCACAAGTATCTCGAGAGAAGAACCCTGAGGTGATCCCGATGACAGATCGTGACGATTCACTGGACCAGTCCGACCAACGCTTCGATAGTCGCCGGCAGCGCGGTCAACAGCAGGACCTGCCACCCAGCGGCTCGGGCGGCAGCAGCCCAATCCGGCCTCCCGCCGGCGCGCAAGGTGTTGGCCAGCCGGTCGACGCCCGCATCAACGACCCCGGTGTCAACGATTCCGGTGTCAACGATTCCGGTGTCAACGATTCGGAGGCCACCTCCGTCGTGCCCCGCAGAACGCGGGCGACGAGCGATGACGACGCATCCGCCGGTGCGGTCTACCCGGGCCCCAGCGGCCAGCCGAATAGCAGGGGCGGGCTCATCGGCGACCCACCGACATCGGAATATCCAGCCACCCAGCATTTCCATACCCCTGCCGACCAGGACCCGACGCAGGCCCTACCGCAGCCGGCCGGCAGCCAGCCGGTCTACGGGGCGGCGGTGTCCGATCCCTACTCAACCGGTGCTGAGCGGACCGACCTGGCCGGGCGGTCCGACGTGCCATCGAGCTACCGGCACACCGCCGGAGCGGCGGAACCTGGCTACCGGTCGACCCAGAGTGGTTTCTTCTCACCGCAGGGTGCGCAGCAACCTGTGCGGGTCGAGGTGAAGCCGGCGTCGCTGCGCTTCGGGCACAACCTGGCCGGCGGGCTGCTGGGCATCGTGCTGGCGGCGGGAACCGCGGCGCTGTACGTGCTGGTGACCAAGAATCACCAGGCCACGGAGGCGCCGAGCACGGGACTCAAGCTCGCGTTGATCGGCCTGGCGATCCTGCTGGCGATCCCCGGTCTGATCGCCGGTTGGGCCCCGGCAGCCGCCTGGTTCCCCGGACTGATCCTGGCCGTGGTGGGGACCGCTGCGGTGATGTCGGGCTGGGTCACCAACCAGATCGTTTCGCTGTCGAACAAGCTGTTCAACAGCCCGCTGCTGGCCCAATTCGTGGTCCCCTGGGCGCTGGTGGGCGGATGGGCGCTGTTGCTTGCCGGCATCGGCGCGCAGATGGCCAGGCGGAGCGCGACCACCACCGCGATGGACAGGATCGTGCACAGCTGATCGACGGCTCCGGTCGGGCCGGTCCACTCACCTGTCGGATCAGGCTGGCCGGACTCCGAGTACCCGTCGCAGGGTGGGCAGCAGCTGCGCGATCGCCCGGCCGCGATGGGACAGTGCGTCCTTCTCGGCTGGGGCCAGTTGGGCGCTGCTGCGGGCGGCGGCCGTGGCGGTCACCGCCGCCGCGTCCGATTCAGCGGGTACGAACAGCGGATCGTAGCCGAAACCGTTGTCACCCAACGGTTCCCGAGCGATCCGGCCCCGCCAGACGCCATGCTCGACCATCGGATCGAATCCGGGCACGGTCAACGCGAGGGCGCAGACGAACTCTGCGCCCCTGCGCTCGTCCGGGACGTCGCGGAGCTGGGCCAGCAGCAGCGCATTGTTGGCCCCGTCGTCGCCATGCCGACCTGCCCACCTGGCTGACAGCACCCCGGGCATGCCGTTCAGCGCGTCTACCGCAAGACCGGAATCGTCGGCCAGCGCAATTTCGCCGGTCTCGCGGGTCGCCTGCACGGCCTTGGCCAGCGCGTTCTCGGCGAAGGTGGCGCCGGTCTCCGGTTCCTCTGCAAACTCGGTAACGTCGGCCAGCCCGAGCACGGTGACCTGCCAGCCGAGGATGCGGCGTAACTCGCCGAGCTTCTTGGTGTTGCGGGTAGCCAGCAGTAGCCGACCGGCGGGGGTGGCAGGCGTCGTCACTTCTTTGCCACGGCCTTATCGATGGCTTTTGGATAGGGAGTCGAAAGCGCGGTTGTCTGCAACACTGTCAGCTGCCCGATGCCGCCCAGGGCCAGGTCCAGCATCGCGTCCAGCGTCTTGCGTGGGAAGGTGGCGCTCTCGGCGGTGCCCTGAACCTCCACCAGGGTGCCAGCATCAGTGGCGACGATATTCATGTCGACCTCGGCGCGAGAATCCTCCTCGTAGGGAAGGTCCAGCCGGACCTTTCCGCCGACGACACCGACCGAGACGGCGGCGATCTGGCAGCTGAGCGGCTGCGGATCGGCCAGCCCGCCGGTTTCCCGCAGATAGTGAACGGCGTCGGCCAGCGCGACGTACGCGCCGGTGACCGCCGCAGTCCTGGTGCCGCCGTCGGCCTGTAAGACATCGCAGTCCAGCGCAATCGTGTTCTCGCCCAGCGCCGCCAGGTCGATGCAGGCGCGCAGCGACCGGCCGATCAGCCGGGAGATCTCGTGGGTGCGGCCGCCGACCCTGCCCTTCACCGACTCACGGTCGCTGCGATCGTGGGTGGAGGACGGCAGCATGGCGTACTCGGCAGTCAGCCAGCCGAGGCCAGATCCCTTACGCCAGCGAGGAACCCCCCTGGTCACCGAGGCGGCGCAGAGCACCTTGGTGCCGCCGAACTCGACAAGCACGGAACCGGCCGGGTGTGCCTGGAATCCCCTGGTGAAGGTGACCGGCCGCAGCTCGTTGTCGGCGCGGCCATCCAATCGTCCCGCGCCGAGGCTGCCGCCCTGGTTCGCTGTGGTTGCCCCTGTCGGTTCGGATGTCGTCATGCAGACGAACCTACTGGCCGCTGGTCGGCCCGCAGCAGGCTGCCGTCAGCGCGGGCCGGCGGCGATCTCCGGTCCGAGGAAGCGGCGACCGAGCCGAACGAACGAGGGCTGATCGCCGGTTGCCTCGAATTCATGCCTCGCCGGCTCGCCGGCCGGGTCGGCAGCGGTCAGCAGATCCAGCTCGGTGAGCACCCGGAAGACGTCCTTGGCGGTCTCGTCGGCGCTGGACACGAGCGTCACCCGCTCCCCCATCACCAGCTGCAGCACTCCGGCCAGCAGCGGGTAGTGCGTGCAGCCGAGCACCAAGGTGTCGATGCGGCCGGCCTGCAGCGGATCGAGATAGGCCTGGGCAAGACCGGTGATCTGCCGGCCGGCGGTGATGCCGCGTTCGACGAAGTCCACGAAGCTCGGGCAGGCCTGCGAGTACACGGTCGCCTGATACGGCGCGCCGGCGGCGGCGAAGGCCAGCGGGTAGGCACCGGATTCGATGGTCGCCGTTGTGCCGATCACCCCGATATGGCCCGTCTTCGACACCGCAAGGGCTCGTCGGACGGCCGGCGCGACCACCTCGAGAACCGGTATGTCATAACGCTTCCGGGCCAAGGCAGTCACCCCGGCAGCTGCGGCGCTGTTGCAGGCAATCACCAGCAGCTTGATGCCGCTGTCGACCAGCGAGTCGGCCACGTC
>JALYXB010000108.1 GCA_030947305.1 Actinomycetota bacterium
GAGCCGACCTGATAGGTGCCAAAGGCAACGATGCGCATGCCTGGCTTACCTCCCGGTCCCGTAATGACTGTCGATCGCTTGCACGCCGCAGCGGTGGTCCCACAGTCTGCCAGACACTAAGTCGTGGTCGTCGTCGTCGTCGTCGACGTTGACGGCGGACCGCGCCGTCGGCCGAGGGCGGCAGTGGCCCCGGCGAGCCCGAAGTCCGCCACCGTCATCACCAACCGCGCCATCAACACCACCAACAGTGCAGAGCCCGAGTCCATGAACCTGGACAGTCCGAAGACCAGGATCAGCTCCCTGATGCCGGCTCCGGCAGGCGCGATCGGCACCATCAGACCGGCAGCGGCGGCGAACGCGAACAGTCCGATCACCAGCAGCAACGGTGGGTGATGTCCACCGATCGAGCCGGCAAGTAGATAGACCTGCAGTCCGTTGAAGACAGACCCGGCCACCAGCCAGCCGGCAGCGGCCAACAGTGCGGTTTCCGGAATACGTTGCAGCGGAACGGATCTGCCCGTCCACTTACTCGCGACCCGGCCCGCCCAGACCAGCACACCCGGATGCAGCAGTGCCAACATTGGCAGCGCGAGCAATAGGGCGAAACCGTAGTGGCCCAACACGTCCCTGCCGGTGAGCAGCAACAGGATTGCTCCCATCGCGGCCGAGGTCACAGCGGACAGCACTATCGACATCAGTGATGCGGTCCCACTGCGGGCCTTCGGCACCTCGAGCTCGCGAGCCATGGTGGCCTGGGCGAAAACCGTCCACACGCCGCCGGGAATGTACTTGCCGAGCTGACCGACCAGGAACACCCGCTGGGCATCCTTAAGCGTCAGCCGGGAGCCAAGACCGGCCAGCAGGTCGCGCCAGGCGGGAGCCCCCGTCCAGGCACCGATCGCCGCCAATGCCAGCGCGCCAACGACCGGCCAGAGGGTGACCCTGCCCCATGCCTGACCTACCTGATGGCGCTTGACGTACACCCAGACGATTGCCAGGGCGGCGACCAGCACCAGGAAACCGATTCGCAGCAGCTTTCCCCAGCCGGGCCGGGAGCGCGTCGGGCGCACCGCGGAATTGTGCGACATCTGGCCGGCCGGCTCCTCAGGTCGATGCCCGGACGCTGTACTGCCAGGCCAGCGACAGCCTACCGACTGGTACCGCCGACCAGTCCCTGACGGAATTACTCGCCGAAGCGTCGATGACGGGCGGCGTAGTCGCGCAGTGCCCGCAGAAAGTCGACGCGCCGGAAGTCCGGCCAGTACGCCTCGCAGAACCAGTACTCGGAATGAGCGCTCTGCCACAGCAGGAAGCCGGACAGCCGCTGCTCGCCCGAGGTCCTGATCACCAAGTCGGGATCTGGCTGGCCCGAGGTGTACAGATGCTTGCTGATGTTGTCGGTGGTCACCGACGCGATCAGCTCACCGGCCTCATCGCCCTGTTCGACGCCATCGGTCAGCAGGGATCGAACGGCGTCGACAATCTCCTGCCGGCCGCCGTAGCCGACGGCGATATTGACTTTCAGGCCGGCCCGCGCGGCGGTCCTGGTCTCGGCCGCCGCCAGCCTGGTCGCGACCTCTGTCGGTAGCACGTCCATCGAGCCGACGATCCGCAGCCGCCACGGCTTCCCGGGCGCGGCCAGCTCGTCGGCGACGTCCGGGATGATGCCGAGCAGCGCTGCCACCTCGTCGCCGGATCGGCGCAGGTTGTCCGTCGACAGCAACCACAGGGTGACGGTGCCGATTCCAGCCGCGGTACACCATTCGAGCAGGTCAGCGATGTGTTGGGCACCGACCCGGTGACCGTGGGAGACGTTCTCGAAACCGGCCTTCTTGGCCCAGCGCCGGTTGCCATCCAGCATCACGCCGACGTGGTGAGGAATCTGCGCTCCCACCAATTCCCTGGTCAGTTTGCGCTCGTAGACGCGGTACACAACGGCCGGGAGCCTCACCGGCCCCACCCTACGCACGGTTGCCCTGCCCGCTGCCTGTGGGTTTTGTGCGGATCAGGGCGGGTGTTGGTCGGAGCCGCCGACGTGCGGGATCATGGGGACATGCCCGCTGCCGCTCCACTGGCCACCGAGGCGATCGGGGCCGTCCGGGCGCGCCCACGGGCCCGGGGTTGGATCCACTTCTACTCGGCGATCCTCGCCGCGCTGGCCGGGGTGACGCTGGTGATCATGGCCGCCACCGTCAGCGTGGCGGCAGCGCTCGCCTGTGGCATCTACGCGCTGACGGTGATCGGGTTGTTCTCCATCAGCGCCACCTATCACCTGCACACCTGGACCGGCGTGCGGTCACGGACCTGGATGAAGCGTGCGGATCACTCGATGATCTTCATCTTCATCGCCGGCACCTACACCCCGATCGCCGTGCTGGCGCTGCCGCCGTCGACCGAGGTACTGGTGCTGGTAATTGTCTGGGCCGGTGCGTTCGGTGGGGTCGCACTGAAGGTGCTCTGGCCGCATTCGCCCCGCTGGCTCGGCGTGCCGTTCTACCTCGCCCTCGGCTGGGTGGCCGTCTTCCTCATCCCCGACATGTTGCATGCCGGCGGGATGGCTGCACTGTCGCTCATCCTTTTCGGCGGTCTGCTGTATTCGGTCGGTGCGGTCTTCTACGCCACCAGGCGGCCCAACCCGTGGCCGGATACGTTCGGCTATCACGAGTTCTTCCACGCCGCGGTGTCGCTGGCGGCGCTGTGCCACTGCGTGGCGATCTGGTTGATCCTGTACTGAACCAGCGGCTGGACCGCTTGCCACCCCTCAGTCGGCCTGGTGGGCCTGCTCAGTCGGGTCGTCCAGGCCGGGGCCGTCGACACGCAGCCGGTCGACCTCTTCCATAGCCTCGCGCAGTGAACTGAGCCAGTCGTCGGCATGCTGGCCGACCAACCGAACAGCCCAGGCCAGGGCGTCCGAGCGGGACCTGGCGACGCCGGCCGCGACCAGGGTGTCGAGCACCTGGCGCTCTTCCTGCCGCAGTCTGGTCATCACCGGAGCGGACAGCGTGGTGAACAGCTCTTCGGTGTCACCGATCCGTGCCCCCCAAGAGACCTGGCGGCCATAGCGATGCTGAGCCTGCCTGGCAATCTCGATGCGCTCTTCGCGGGTCTGCTCGCGGAACCGGGAGATCCGGCCCGACTCGGCGGCTGCCGTCGTGGCTTGGTCTGCCTTGTCCTGGGTGGAATCGGCCTTCTGTTCCAGGGCCGGCAGCTCGCCGATTACCAGGATCTCGTCACGATCGACAGTCACCTCCGGCGCTGCGGCGAACCAGCCGTCCGGCAGGCGACCGGCGAACCAGCCGGCGGCGTCCGTGGCGTCGGGAAGTTCTGGGCCGCCGCGCCGGCCGCGCGGGCCGCCGGGAAAGCCGCCGCGCAGGCCGAACCCGCGTCGCGATTCACCCTCGCGTCCGCCGTGACCGCCGTGACCACCGTGGCCACCGCGACCGCGCGGGCCCGGCCCTTCATCGGTGCTGTCGCTCTCGCCGCCGCCGAAGGCTACGCCGAACACGGCGTCGAGTACTGGTCCCAGTTCGCGGCCGAGCGGATGCCGGCGGTGAGTGTGTGGGTTCTTCATGGGTTACTCCTCATATACGTGCGCCTCATGTGGCGCCGCGCCCGTCCGGGCGATAGTCGGTATAGCACTCGAGTGGTGCTTGATTACATCATTACATCGCTGACCAACGCGTGCAAGGGTGAATTTCATTCCACATCGGGAGCGGCTACCCGCCGGTGTGCGGTTCGCCGCTCGTCAGGCGATATCCGCCTCGCCACGATGTGCTTTTTCCCCGTCGACCGCGACGTCGACCGCGCCGTCGTTCGGCGCATCTCTCGCTGCGGCGCCCGATTCGGCGTCGGCCATCTCCTGCACCTTGCGCAGGTGCTTGCTCATATTGCGCATCAACAGCCAGACGGCGATTCCCAGCATGATGAGCACCAGTGCCCCGATGGGCGCCGCCTTGCCCCACTCCGGGCCCTGGCTCGGTGGCGGCTGCGGTGGATCGGCGAGCCAACCGGCCGGCAACGGAATCGTCGGCAGCACCGCCATCATGACGGCTGACCCGTTGGTGCCAGCACCGGTTCGCGCACGCCGGCGAACAGATCCGATTCCGGGAGCTGGACCGGAACCTTGCTCTGCGCCAGCTGGTAGTCATCGGTACCCCAGACCCGCGCCTCGATCTCGCGTGGTACGGCGAACCAATGCGAGTCAGGATCGATCTGGGTCTCGTGAGCCCGTAACGCCATGTCCCTGCGCTCGAGGTGATCGGCGACCGGCACCTTGCTGGTGATCTTGTCGGCCCTGTCCGGTCGCGGATTTTCCGCCATCCTGGCGATCCATTCATCGAACGGGCCCTTACCCGTCGCCTCGCGCACCGCATCGTTGATGGCCCGCATCCTGGTGGGCGAGAATCCGCCGTTGTAGTACAGCTTCAGCGGCTCCCACGGCTCGCCGGCGCCGGTGAATTTGGCCGGGTCGCCGGCCGCCTCGAATGCCGCAACCGAGATCACGTGGCAGCGGATGTGGTCTGGGTGGGGGTAACCACCGTTCTCGTCGTAAGTGGTCATCACCTGCGGGCGGAATTGACGCACCACCCTCACCAGCGCCTCCACCTCGACGTCGACGTCCAGGGCGCCGAAGCAATCGGGCGGCAGCTCCCAGGTGTCGGGCGCACCCTCGTGATAGCCGGAGTCGTGGAACCCGAGCCAGACGTGGGCGATTCCGAGAATCTCTGCCGCCCTTGCCATCTCACGTTGTCGTAGGGCAGGCATGTCGACATCTGCTGCATCGAACTTCGGGTTCAGGATGTCACCGCGCTCACCTCCGGTGCACGACACCACCACCACACCTGCTCCGTCGTCGGAGTACTTGGCCAGGCTGGCTGCACCCTTGCTGGACTCGTCGTCCGGGTGTGCATGTACCGCCATCAGACGCAACGGCGCCGCGGCGGCCTGCTCGGTTCGCCTGGCCGCCGCGTCGAAAATCGTCTCCGTCACTCACACGCCCTTCACCTGTGCCCGGTCCACCGCCGAGCGCTGCGTCCATTGTGGCTCCCTTGGCCCGGGCTGGTGACCACCAGGTCTGTCAGCGCGGTACCACCCGAACCGGTGACACCAGCCGCGACCTGGGTGAACGCCTCGACCCTGGCGTCAATTGTCAGCTGTAGCACTGCCCACCGTGTTATCCTGGTCGCAAGAGACGCGGCTCCCGGCTGTAATTTCACGCTGAGGGCCGCTCCGGCATTTGTAGGGGTAGATGCTCCGGGAACGGTTGGTTCTGCCAACCGCAGCATCGGTGGGCCATCGACCTCGACGCACCTGAAGTACGTCCGTCGAATCGGGTCGTGCGGCGCCTGCGAGTCCGTTCACCGCAGCGTCCGTCCCGACTCACCCGCACCGAACCCGGTGCGGTTTTCAGTGACTGGCCAGCAGGATCCGGCCACCCGGGAGGAGTCCGATGAGCGAGACAGCTGCCAGCACCTGGCTGACCCAGGAAGCATTTGATCGGCTGAAGGGCGAGCTCGATGAGCTCATTGCCGATCGACCGGTGATCGCCGCCGAGATCAATGCGCGCCGCGAAGAAGGCGACCTGAAGGAGAACGGGGGCTACCACGCCGCCCGTGAGGAGCAGAGCAAGCGGGAAGCCCGGATCCGTCAGCTGCAGGAACTGTTGAACGAGGCAAAGGTCGGCGTCCGGCCGGCGGACGACGGTGTTGTTGAGCCTGGAATGGTCGTCACCATCGCCTACAACGGAGACGACGACGACCAGGAGACCTTTCTGCTCGGTTCCCGCGAAGAGGGTATGCACGGCTCGATGGCGGTGTACTCACCACAGTCGCCACTGGGCAAGGCCATCTTGGGCGCAACGCCGGGCGAGACCCGGGAGTACGAGCTGCCCAATGGAAAGTCGCAGAAGGTCACCATCGTGGAGTGCAAGCCCTACGCCGGCTGAGGTCTGCCGCAGTGCGACGGCCGCGCCCCTGACATTCTGGGTGACGCGGCCTGTTCAGTCTCGCCGCCTCCGCGTTTTCCGGAGCCGGACGGGCCGTCGGGGCGGTCGGTTCAGTGCTGATCCAAGACCTGGAACCCGGCGGCCGAGAGCGACCGGAGGATCTCGTCCCGGTGCTCGGCGCCGCGGCATTCCAACCGGATCGACACCTCGACGTTGCCGAACTGGAGCCCACTGCCGAGCCGAGACTGCTCGAGATCGACGACGCTGCCGCCGAGCCCGGCCAGCAGCGCCAGCAATTGTGCGAGCGAGCCGGGCCGGTCACTGATCTCCAGCCGCAGGGAGAGGAATCGACCGGCGGCCACCAGCCCGTGTTCCGCCACGTGCACCATCAACAGCGGGTCGATATTGCCACCGGAGAGCACCGCGACCACCGGCGGCCGGAACCGCTTGGCGTCGGACATGATCGCCGCCACTGCGGCCGCTCCCGCCGGCTCAACCACCAGCTTCGCCCGCTCCAGGCACAACAGCATGGCACGTGACAGCTCGTCCTCCGTCACCGTGATGATGTCGTCAACCAGCTCGGACACATGAGAGAAGGTGATCGCCGTCGGCTCACCGACGGCGATACCGTCGGCCAGTGTCGACATCTGTTCCAGCCGGACCGGGTGGCCGGCCGCGAGTGACCCTGGCCAGGCTGCGGCCTGTCCGGCCTGCACGCCGACGATCCGCACGTCGGGTCGTTGCGGTTTGACGGCGGCCGCGATCCCGGATATCAGGCCGCCGCCGCCGAGCGCGACAATGATGGTCCTGACATGCGGCACCTGCTCCAGAATCTCCAACCCGACGGTGCCCTGCCCTGCCAGCACGTCGGGATGGTCGAACGGGTGCACCAGCACCGCACCTGTCTGCTCGACGAACCGCCTGGCCTCGTCCAGCGCCTGCGACAAGTCCGTGCCGAACATGTGCACCGTCGCGCCGTAGGCTTTGGTCGCTTCCAGCTTGGCGATGGACGCGCCGATCGGCATGAAGACGGTCGATTTGATCCCGACTAGAGCCGCGGCCAGCGCCACCCCCTGGGCATGATTGCCGGCGCTGGCGGCCACCACTCCCGCCGCCTTCTCCTCGTCGGAGAGCCTGGCAATCCTGGTGTAGGCGCCTCGGATCTTGAAAGACCCGGTGCGCTGCAGGTTCTCACACTTGAGGTGCACCTCTCCGCCGGCCAGTGCCTCCAGCGGCCGCGACGACTCCATCGGGGTGAACCGGATGACGGGCCGGATGAGCTCGCGAGCGCTGCGGATCTCCGTGAGGCTGACCTGGGGCATGGTGGCGATCCTGCCATGACGGCCGGCGGCCGGTCTGAGGCTCAGCCCACCGGGTAGGTGTCAGGTTCGAGCACCATGGGGTCCCTGCCGAACCTGGTGGCTACTCCGATGGTCGACATCGCCAGCTCGCAGAACGTCAATGCTGCCGTCGCCCGGTACCCCGCCCGGCCATCAGCAGGTCCTGCGCCGACACCCCATCTACTCATCTTGAGTCAGCGGAGGCCCAGGGGGTTGCCGGTGCGGAATGTGGACCCAGTGGTTTGTGGCCGATCGACCGTGTCAACCGCCCAGATCGCCGCGATTCTGCCCGCCGGGGTGGTTGAGGCGGTGGATCCGACAAAACTGCCTTGGCACCGCGCTGATCTAGCGCCCTGCGTCCGCGCGGGCTTCGGCCGTTCACGCCGGTGGCACCTGGCGTGCGGGTAGCCGGGGTGCTCGTGTACTCGCCCGGCCGGCACCCGATCTGTCGTTATGAGGCTCAGCCCACCGGGTAGGTGTCAGGTTCGAGCACCGCGGCGGCGGCCCCCACCTGTCCACCGTCCCGGCCGAGCAATGCCGGCACCAACCGCGGCGGAGCGGCGTAGCTGAGTGCGGCGAATCGTTGATATCCGTCGGTCATCGGGTCGAACAGCACCGGACCCGCGGTGGCCAGCGGCCCGCCGAGCACCACGATATCCAGGTCCAGCAGCGTCACCGCGCCCGCGACGGCCTGCCCGATCGCCTCACCCGCCCGACGGAACGTCGCCAGTGCCACCGGGTCACCGCGCCTGGCAGCCTCGGCCACCGCGGCCGCGTCGACATGCGCATCGCCGCCGTGGTGTCGAGCCCACTCCGCGATGGCTGCGCCGCCGGCCACCGCCTGCAGGCACCCGCGACCACCACAGGCACAACTCGGCCCGTACGGATCGACGCAGACATGCCCGATGTGGCCGGCGTTACCCGTGGTTCCCGTCACGAACCGGCCGTCGATCACCAGGGCCCCGTCGATGCCGTGGCCGAGCACCATGCCCAGCACGTTGCGGCGGCCGCGCGCCGCACCCCGCCAATGCTCACCAGCGCACACCGCAGTTGCTGGCGACAGCAGCTTGACACCGACGTCGTAGCGCTCGGACAGCCTGTCCTGCAATGGATATGCCTGCCACACCCCAAGAGCGGAGGTGAAGGTCGGGACAGCCGGTCGGTCGCCGGCCCGGTTCACCGTGCCGCCTTGTTGATCCACCCGGCCGCTGGCGACCATCCCGATCCCCGGCAGTACACCGCTATCTTCCGGCTCGATGCCGACGGCGTGCAGCACGGCGTCGATCGAGTCGGCGAGGGCGCCAAAGATCGCGTCTGCGTTGTCGGACCCGCCGGCCAGTACTGCCACCGGAATGCGTTGTGCCGAAACCGCTTCGCCATGTCCGGCGATCAGCGCGACATCGATCCGGGCCGATTCGATGGAGATGGCCAACGCGCAGCGCGACAGATCGAGCTCCTCGAGGTGCTGATCGGGATCGAAGGTGTCCGGCGGGTCGAAGTCGTCGGCCGTCATCCGGTGGGTGGCGTCCGGGTCGCCGGCCAGCACCTGCAGCTGCTCAGCTGCGCCGCCGC
>JALYXB010000118.1 GCA_030947305.1 Actinomycetota bacterium
GCCGCACGGTCGGTGTATGCCGTCGCCGGCGGCGTCTTACGGGAGGCCGGCCTCGTCGGCTGACGGGTCCGAGTGTCAGCCGGGTGTCGGCGCGGGGACGTAGTCTCGCCCTGTGGCCCTGGCTCTCTACCGAAAGTACCGACCGGCTAACTTCGCCGAAGTAGTGGGGCAGGAACACGTCACCGAGCCGCTACGGACGGCGCTGGCAGCCGGTCGGATCAACCACGCCTATCTCTTCTCCGGACCTCGCGGCTGCGGGAAAACCTCGAGCGCCAGGATCTTGGCCCGCAGCCTGAACTGCGTGCACGGCCCCACACCCGACCCGTGCGGCGAATGCCCAAGCTGCGTCGCGTTGGCACCCGAGGGGCCTGGTTCGCTGGACGTGGTGGAGCTGGACGCGGCCAGCCACGGCGGCGTCGACGACACCCGCGAGCTGCGCGAGCGGGCCTTCTACATGCCTGCCGAGTCCCGCTACCGGGTGTTCATCATCGATGAGGCCCACATGGTGACGACGCAGGGCTTTAACGCTTTGCTCAAGATCGTCGAAGAGCCGCCGGAACACCTGGTGTTCATTTTCGCCACTACCGAGCCGGACAAGGTGCTCACCACCATCCGCTCCCGCACCCACCACTATCCGTTCCGACTGATCCCACCCGCCACCCTGCGTGCGCTGCTGGAGAAGCTGTGCGCGGAGGAGGGTGCCACCGTCGATCCGGCGGTGTATCCCCTGGTGATCAGGGCGGGTGGCGGCTCGGCTCGCGACTCGCTCTCGGTGCTCGACCAGCTGCTGGCCGGCGCCGGACCTGAGGGCGTCAGCTACCCGAGCGCGGTCGCGCTGCTCGGGGTCACCGACTCGGCCCTGCTCGACGAAGTGGTCGACGCCCTGGCGGCCGCCGACGGCGCCTCGGTCTTCGGTGCCGTCGACAAGGTGGTGGAGGCCGGGCATGATCCGCGGCGGTTCGCTGCCGACCTGCTGCAGCGGCTGCGCGACCTGATGATTTTGGACGCGGTACCGGACGCCGCCCAGAAGAGGCTGATCGACGTTCCGGACGACGAGTTGGCGTCGATGACGGCGCAGGCCGACAGGCTGGGCGCTGCGACGCTCAGCCGGATGGCCGAGGTCGTACACACCGGCCTGGTCGATATGCGAGGCACAACGGCGCCGCGACTGGTGCTCGAACTGATGTGCGCCAGGATGCTGCTGCCCGCCGCGTCCACCGCCGATGGCGCGTTGTTGCAACGGCTGGAGCGAATGGAGCGCCGGATGTCAATCGCCGGGGAACCGGCCGTTACTCCCACCACGGCGTCGCCGGCGGCCGGCCAAGCGTCCGAGGGGGAGAAACAGTTCGCCAGGCGTTCACAGCCGACTGACCCCGAGCCGACTGACCCCGAGTCGACTGACCCCGAGTCGACTGACCCCGAGCCGACTCCAGCGCCGGCACTGAATGCGGTCAAGAAGCCACCGGCAAGGTCCACCCTCCGGTTACCGCCGCCGCCATCACTGCAGTCCGACGCCGCGCCGGAACGGACGGTCAAAAGCCCTGCCCCACAAGAAGATCCACCATCTGCCGGTACGAAACAGCCGGGCGGCGTCGAGGTCACCGATGTGCGCCGAGTCTGGTCCGAAGTGCTCGCTGCCGTGCAACGACGCCGCCGAACAACCCAAATTCTGCTGGAGTCGGCCACCGTTTCCGAAGTGTCCGGTGGGGTATTGCGGTTGACGATGCCGCATGCCGGGATGGCGCGCCGAGTCGTCGAACCGGCCAATGCCGACCTGCTGCGCGAGGCGTTGCGGGAGGTGCTCGGAGTCGACTGGACGATCGGCTGTGACGCCAGTGACGCGGCTCCCGACGGACATCGCCGACCGGATTCGATGCCAGGCTTCCCCGCCCGCCAGACCCCGCCGTCGCCCACGCATGCCGGTGCCATGACGGGTTCCGACGGGGGTCAACCCGGCCGGTCCATGCACTCGGACACATCGCCGGATCCGGTGCCGCCCCCGGAAGGGGAAGAGGTCGACGAGATTCCGGACGAATACGGCGATCCGGATATTGCCGAGCCGTCCGCGCCGCCCGACCCGGAACAGGCGGCCGTCGACCTGTTGGCGGCCGAACTCGGCGGACGTCGACTCGATCTGAACAGCTGAGGCCGCTGGGTTGCAGCTTGCAGCGGCGATCAGCAGGCCGCGATCAGCAGGTGGCGATCAGCAGGCGGGGATCAACAGGCGGGGATCAACAGGCGGCGATCAGCCGGCGGCGACGAGGGTAGGCAGCTGGCCGGAGTAGTTCACCGCGACGGTTGGTGGCCTGGTGAGCGCGATCGAGCGCGTCAAGGACGTCGGCGATCAGATCGTCGGCCGCCTCGATGCCGACAGACAACCGCAGCAGCCCATCACCGATGCCGGCCACCGCTCGCGCCGCTGTCGTCATCGATGCATGCGTCATGGTGGCCGGATGGGCGACCAGACTCTCGATACCGCCAAGGGATTCGGCAAGGCTGAAGCAGCGCAGCCCGTCGAGGAATGCTCGCACGGCCATCTCGCCGCCGGCCAGGTCGATGGAGAACATCGCCCCGAAGCCGTCCTGCTGGCGGGCGGCGATCTCGTGCCCCGGGTGGTCGGCAAGTCCTGGGTAGTGCAGGGTCGACATTGCGGGGTGGGCGGCGATGGCGTCGATCACCGCTGTGGTGTTCTCCTGATGCGCCCCGAGACGCGTGTGCAGGGTACGCAGGCCGCGGACGGTGAGGTAGCTGTCGAACGGAGAGCCGGTGAGCCCCAACACGTTCGCCCACCAGGAGATGTGCTCGTGCAGCTCCGGCGTGGCAGCGATGACGGCGCCACCCACCACATCGCTGTGCCCGTTGATGTACTTGGTGGTCGAGTGCACCACCAGGTCAACGCCGAACTCGAAGGGACGCTGCAGGATTGGCGACAGAAAGGTGTTGTCGGCTACAACGGTGGCGCCGACGGCGTGGGCTGCCGTCGTCACGGCGTCGATGTCCGTCACCCGCAACAGCGGGTTGGACGGCGTCTCCAGCCAGACCACCCTCGGCGGAGCTGGCGCCGAGAAGGCTTGCTGCACAGCGGTTTCGTCACTGAAGTCGACGGTTACCACATCGAAGTGGCCACGGCTGGACAACGAATCGAACAGCCGCCAGGTACCGCCGTAACAGTCGTGCGGAATCACGATGGTGTCGCCGGGACAGAGCAGCGCGTTGAGACAGACGGTGATGGCGCCCATGCCCGTCGCGGTGACGACTGCACCAGCACCCCCCTCGAGGGTCGACAGCGCATCGGCCAGCACGTCGCGGGTCGGGTTGCCGCTGCGGGTGTAGTCGTACTGTCGGGCCTCGCCGAAGCCGGCGAAGCTGTAGTTGCTCGACAGGTAGAGCGGGGGAACGATCGCACCGTGGGAGGTGTCGGAGTCGATGCCGGCTCGAATTCCGCGGGTGAGGCGGGAGATCTCGGTCATGGTGGGCGCCTTTCCCAGGTCTCGGGCTGCCAGAGCCTGCGGCACGACCGGGGACGGCGCTGCGAATGGCGATCCTGGTAAGGACTCGTCGCCCACATTCCATCTTCCGGCGACCCAGGACGAGCCTGGACCTCCGCAGGATTTGGCACCTTTCCTTCGGGTTACCCCGAAGGAGGCTGCCCCGGCTTCATCGGGCCTGTCCCTCTGCCGGTCTTGATGGATATCGCTGTCCACGGTAAAGCATCGGGCGGCCGATGTCGCCGACCTCCCGCATAGTGGGACAGTCAGCGAGTCGGACTGCGCGCGAGTTCGTCCGACCCTGCTCCTAGACTGCAGGTCCGGGTCGCACCGACTTCGCGGTGTTCAGACAGCACATCGCAGCACCCGCTCGCCAGCCGGAGCCGCCAGATGACCGATCGTAATTTCGGATTCCGCACCAGGGCCTTGCACGCCGGCGGTACCCCGGATGCCGCCACCGGCGCGCGAGCGGTGCCGATCTACCAGTCCACCTCGTTCGTCTTCCGTGACACCGACGACGCGGCAAACCTGTTCGCCCTGCAGAAGTACGGCAACATCTACTCGCGGATCGGCAACCCGACCGTTGCCGCGTTCGAGGAACGGATCGCGTCGCTGGAAGGCGGGATCGGTGCCGTCGCGACCGCATCAGGGATGAGCGCCGAGTTCATCACCTTTGCGGCGCTGGCCGGCGCCGGCGACCACATCGTGGCGGCAGCGCAGTTGTACGGGGGCACCGTCACTCAGCTCGACGTGACGCTGCGCCGCTTCGGGATCGACACCACCTTCGTACCTGGCACCGAGCCGGCCGACTACGCCGCCGCCATCTCCGGCAGCACCAAGGCGGTGTACGCCGAGGTGATAGCCAACCCGTCGGGCGAGATCGCCGACATCGGCGGGCTGGCCGAGATCGCTCACGCCGCTGGCATTCCGCTGGTGCTGGACGCCACCCTGGCCACTCCGTACCTGGTGCGACCCTTCGAGCACGGCGCCGACATCGTGATCCATTCGGCCACCAAGTTCCTCGGTGGTCACGGCACGACGCTCGGTGGGGTGGTGGTCGAGTCCGGCACCTTCGACTGGGGAAACGGCAACTTCCCTACCCTCACCGAACCGGTGCCGTCTTACGGCGGCATCCGGTGGTGGGACAACTTCGGCGAGTACGGCTTCCTCACCAAACTGCGCAGCGAGCAGCTGCGCGACATCGGTCCGGCCTTGTCTGCGCAGTCGGCATTCCAGTTGCTGCAAGGCGTTGAGACGCTGCCGCAGCGGATGGACGCGCATCTGGCCAACGCCCAGGCGGTGGCCGAATGGTTGGCGGCCGACCCGCGGATCGCCTACGTCAACTACGCAGGCCTTCCCGGTCACCTGCACCACGACAGGGCCAAGCGGTACCTGCCGCTGGGACCCGGCTCGGTGTTCGCCTTCGGTGTTGTCGGCGGACGGATTGCAGGGCAACGTTTCATCGAAGCCCTGCAGCTCTGTTCGCACCTGGCCAACGTCGGCGACTCGCGGACGCTGGTGCTGCACCCTGGCTCGACCACGCACCGGCAGCTGACTCCCGAACAGCTCGAAAGTGCCGGTGTGCCCTCCGATCTGGTCCGTATCTCGATCGGACTGGAAGACGTCGACGACATCTTGTGGGACTTGGACCAGGCTCTCGATATCGCCGGCGTGGCGGCCGGCGCAGTGAGCGAGGGAGGAGCGGCGTGACAGATCACAGGGTTCGCAGCTGGCAGGGGCCCTCGGCCACCGACAGGCTGCGAATTCTTCGCGACTCGCAGTCGATCGCCATCGTCGGCGCTTCGGACAAACCGTCCAGAGCGTCGTACTTCGTGTCGACCTATCTGCTGTCGTCCAGCCCGTACCGGGTCTTTTTCGTGAACCCGGTACTGAAGCAGATCCTGGGCCGGCCGGTGTACGCGTCGTTGGCGGAGCTGCCCGAAAGGCCGGACATCGTCGATGTCTTCCGCAAGCACGACGACCTGCCGGCCGTGCTCGACGAGGCCATCGCCGTCGGGGCCAAGACACTGTGGCTGCAGCTGGGACTCTGGCACGAACCGGTGGCCCGCAAGGGTGAGGCAGCCGGCTTGAATGTGGTGATGGATCGCTGCGTCAAGATCGAACACGCCCGCTTCCACGGCGGACTGCACCTGGCCGGCTTCAACACCGGCGTCATCTCCGCCAAGCGTCAGGTCACGAGCTGACGTCGCTCACAGGTTTTGGTAGAGCGGGAAGCGGTCGGCAACGGCGCGGACGCGGGCCAGCAAGTCCGCGGCTAGCTCACCGTCGAGTTCGCCGGCCGGAGCCGTGAGGGCAGCGGCGATGATGTCGGCCACCTCGGCGAAGGCCGCGGCGTCCAGGCCGCGAGTGGCCAACGCCGGCGTACCGATGCGCAGGCCGGATGTCACCATCGGCGGCCGCGGGTCGAACGGCACCGCGTTCCGGTTGACGGTGATGCCAATCGAATGCAGCCGGTCCTCTGCCTGACGGCCGTCCAACTCGGAATTGCGCATGTCCACCAATACCAGGTGAACATCGGTTCCACCGGTCAGCACCGTCACTCCTGCCGCGCCAACATCGTCGGCGGAAAGCCTTTCCGCCAACGCTTTCGCCCCGTCGATGGTGCGCTGAACGCGCTCGTTGAATGCCGGGTCCGCTGCCATCTTGAAGGCAACTGCTTTGGCCGCGATCACGTGCTCGAGCGGACCGCCCTGCTGGCCGGGGAATACCGCCGAGTTGATTTTTTTGGCCAGCGCGGCGTCGTTCGTCAGGATCACTCCGCCGCGCGGACCGCCGAGCGTCTTGTGGGTGGTGGTGGTGGTGACGTGTGCATGCGGAACTGGGTTAGGGTGCAGACCGGCGGCCACCAGCCCGGCGAAGTGCGCCATGTCCACCATCAGGAAGGCGCCCACCTCGTCGGCGATCTGCCTGAACCTGGCGAAGTCGAGTTGCCGCGGGTAGGCCGACCAGCCGGCGATGATCAACTTCGGACGATGGTCGCGGGCCAGCTTGGCGACCGCGTCCATGTCGATCCGGTGATCCTCCTTGGATACCTCGTAGGCCACCACCTGGTACAGCAGGCCCGAGAAGTTGATCTTCATGCCGTGAGTGAGGTGGCCGCCGTGCGCCAGCGACAGCCCGAGAATGGTGTCGCCGGGCTTGATCAGGGCCTGCATGGCGGCGGCGTTGGCCTGCGCTCCCGAGTGCGGCTGGACATTGGCGAACCCGGCGTCGAATAGGGTCTTGATCCGTTCGATCGCCAGCGTCTCGATCTGGTCGACGAACTCGCAGCCGCCGTAGTAGCGGCGTCCCGGGTAGCCCTCGGCGTACTTGTTCGTCAGCACGCTGCCTTGCGCCTGCATGGAGGCGACAGGCGCGAAGTTCTCCGACGCGATCATCTCCAGCGTCGACTGCTGCCGGTGCAACTCGTCGGCCACCAGCCCGGCCACTTCTGGATCTGCCTCGGCCAGCGAGGCGTCAAGGCCCGGCCAGCCACCGGCAGGGGCGTTATGGTCGGCGGTCGCGGAGTCGGTAACGGCCATGACTAGCGTGTCTCCTTGGTTCCGGCATCCGGGTGACGCTCGGGAAATCTCCTCAGCGGCATCGTAACGATCGGATGACGGGGGTAGGCGACCGGCAAAGCAACTCGTTACCGTTCGGGGGTGCCACCCCCAGATGTGGGTGAGCTGTGTCACTGGACTGACCTTGGAGGATGAATGAGTGTGCGCCGACAACGGCTGATGGCTGCTGGAGTAGCCGCGGCCGTGGCTGTTTCGCTTACCGCTTGCGCGAGTTCGAAGCGGGACAATAGTTCCGGAACGAGCACCGGCGGTGCCGCTGCCTCGGCGCCGGCGCCGGCGTCGGCACCGGCCGCCGGGACCTCGAGTCCCGGAATAGGCGGCTCCGTCGACGCGGGCACCGGATCATCGAAGGCGTCATCAGCCAGCCCGTCGGCAGCGCCCGCCGGCAACTCGGACGCCGTATTCACCTTCGGCGCTGCCGGCGCCCCTGCCATGTTCGACCCGCTGTACGCGACCGACGGGGAATCGTTCCGTCCGGCCCGGCAGATGATGGAGGGCCTAGTCAGCTTCAAGCAGGGCAGCGCCGACATTCAGCCAGCACTCGCGCAGTCCTGGACCACTTCGAAGGACGGTCTGACCTGGAACTTCAAGGTCCGACCGAGCGTGACGTTCCACGACGGCAGCAAGATGGACGCCGCCGCGATTTGTTACAACCTGGACCGGATGTACGCGCAGACCGGCGCAGGTGCCGTTCAGGCGCAGTACTGGTCGGACAACATGGGCGGCTTCAAGGGGCAGAAGGATAAGGACGGCAAGGCAGTGCCCTCGCTGTACAAGTCCTGCACCCCGAGCGGCGATATCGCCGTTGTCAAGATCAACGCCTATACCTCGAAGTTCCCGGCGCTGCTCGGACTGCCGTCGTTCTCCATCCAGTCGCCGACAGCACTGAAGAAGTACGACGCCAACAACGTGCAGGCCTCCGGTGACGCGTTCACCTACCCGGCTTATGCCACCGCGCACCCGACGGGCACCGGGCCGATGAAGTTCGGCAGCTACGACAAGGCGAATGGGGTCATCACCCTGGTCCGCAATGATGCGTTCTGGGGTCCGAAGGCCACCATCTCCAAGTTGATCTTCAAGATCATCCCGGACGAGACGGCTCGGAAGCAGGCACTGCAGGCCGGCACCATCGACGGCTACGACCTGCCTAACCCCGCCGACTGGGACAACTTGAAGCAGACCTACCACCTGCTGATCAGGCCGGCCTTCAACATCCTCTACCTGGGCCTCGACATGAAGAACAACAAGGCGCTGCAGGATCTGCGGGTCCGTCAGGCGATCGCCTATGCGGTGAACCGCAAGGACTTCGTCGGCTCTCAGCTGCCGGAGGGCGCCGAGGTGGCCCAGGAGTACTACCCGAAGACGGTCACCGGCTGGACGGACCAAGTCCAGCAGTACCCGTACAGCCCCGACAAGGCCAAGCAGCTGTTGCAGGCCGCCGGAGCCACCAACCTGACCCTGAACTTCTGGTGGCCGACAGAGGTCAGCCGGCCGTACATGCCGGATCCGAAGAGCGTATTCACCGCGTTCTCCGCCGATTTGCAGGCTGTCGGCATCAAGCTCAACGTCACCTCCAAGCCGTGGAACGGCGGATACCTGGACGGCGTCGAGGCGAAGAAGCCGGACCTGTTCTTCCTTGGCTGGACCGGCGACTACAACACCCCGGACAACTTCCTGTCCGGCAGCCTGGCCCTGCAGAACACGGACAACCGATTCGACACCGGTGCTGCCCCGTGGGGTAAAAAGCTGGCCGCCGATCTGGCTGCCGCCGACAGCCAGCCGGATACCACCAAGCGCAACGCCATGTACGTTCAGCTCAACAAGGATCTGTTGGGCAAGTACCTGCCGGCCGTTCCTATCTCGAGTTCGCCGCCTGCCCTGGTGCTGGCCAAGAACGTCACCGGTGTGGTTGCGTCTCCGTTGACCGACGAGGATTATGCGCACGTGATCATCGCTAAGAAGTAGTCCACGGACAGCGGCGGAC
>JALYXB010000119.1 GCA_030947305.1 Actinomycetota bacterium
AGCGCCTCGGCGATGAGGTGGCCGACAAGATCGCTGGCTGGTTGGACGACGCGGGCGTCCGATTCGTCGGCGAGGTTGAGGTGCACGGGTTCGACGACGGCCACCGTGTGCAACTGGCAGACGGGTCCCACTACGAGGCCGACCTGGTATTGGTCGCCGCCGGGGTCGAGCCGCAAGCCGACCTCGCGGAGTCGGCCGGACTGGAGATGCACGAGGGCCGGGTGGTGGTGGATCAACACATGCGGACCTCCGCCGACGGCATCTTCGCGGCGGGCGACGTCGTACACGCTCACAATGCGGTGGCCGGTCGTCGGCTGTCTGTCGAACATTGGGGCGAGGCCGAGCGGATGGGCGAGATCGCCGGCACCTGCGCGGCCGGCGACGACGACGAGTGGGCCCAGGCCCCCGGCTTCTGGAGCGAGATCGGCGCGCACACCCTGAAGTACGCGGCCTGGGGTGACGGCTACGACCACGTCCGCTTCGTCGAACATGAAGAAGGCGCGTTCACGGCCTGGTACGGCAAGGGCGGGGTGACAGTCGGCGTGCTGACCCACCAGGCGGACGACGACTACGACCGCGGCCAACGGCTGGTCGAGGACGGCGCGGTCTACTAGGCCTTCTTCTTGCGGCCGATGCTCGGGAAGCGCTTCTTGACGGCGGCCTTCACCTTGTTCTGCTCGGCCTTCGTGCCCTTCTGCGCCACCCGGGCAAGCGCATTGCGCGCATGCGACTTGTCCGGGATCGGGTACTTGCGCTTGCCGGGCAGGGCGAACAACTTCTTGCTGAGCTTGTTCCGCTTCTTGGTGCTGAGTTCCTTGGCCATCGAGCAAGTGTCTTCGCACGGCGGCCCCGCTGCAACCCACAGCTCAACGGGACGCGCCGAACAGGGCTACCGACCGCCGGAGATCTTGCGCTCCCGTTGGGCCACACCTGCAGTGCCATAGGGATAGTCGTCGATCTGCGGGGCGCTGGCGTCGGTGAGCTGCTGCACCTCGGCGTCGGTCAACTTGACGTCGGCCGCGCCGAGGTTGTCCTGCAGTTGGTCAACGGTGCGCGCCCCGAGGATCACCGACGTCATCGCCGGCCGACCCAGCAGCCAGGCCAACGCCACCTGCGACGCACTCGCCGAGTGCGCCTTCGCGATCGACGTCACGGCGTCCAGCACGGTCCAGGTGCGCTCGTTCGCGTTGCGCGCCTCCCACGCTTCCATGCCGCGCTTCGGGTCTTCGCCGAGCCGAGTCGCACCGGTCGGCGGCTGGTCGCGCACGTACTTGCCGCTGAGCCATCCGCCGGCCAGCGGCGACCACGGCAGCAGACCGATGCCGGCGTCCAACGATGCCGGCACGATCTCGTGTTCGATGTCGCGCACCAGCAGGCTGTACTGCGGCTGCAGCGTCACCGGCGGGGTGAAACCGAGCGCGGTCGCCCGGGCCACCGCTTTGGTCAGCTGCCACCCGAGGTAGTTCGAGAAGCCGTAGTAGGAGATCTTGCCGGCGCGCACCGCATCGTCGAGAAAGCGCAACGTCTCGTCCAGCGGCGTCACCGCATCCCAGGCGTGCATCTGGTACAGATCGATGTGCTCGACCCCGAGCCGCGTCAGCGACGCATCGAGCGCGGTCGACAGGTGCCGGCGTGAGGTGCCCAGATCGTTCGGGCCGTCGCCCATCGGGAACCGACCCTTGGTCGCGATCACCAGCTGCCCGGCCTCCGTCGGGTGCGCGGCCAGCCAGCGACCGATGATCGACTCCGATTCGCCACTGCTGTAGACATCGGCGGTGTCGATGAACGTGCCGCCGCCCGCCAGGTAGCTGTCCAGGATGGTGTGCGAAGTCTGCTCGTCGGCCTCGGCGCCGAAGGTCATGGTGCCGAGCGCCAGCTCGGACACGACGGCGCCGCTGTTTCCTAGGGTCCGGTAATCCATGTTTCGACGTTACCCGGCCGCCCGATCCGTCCGCGGTGGCGGGGCGGCGTCGGCTCACGGTCCAGAGTCGCCTGGGTCGGCTCCGTGCGTTTGATCTTCCTCGGCGGAGGTGTAAGTGCCCGCCTCGACGGATGGCGGTTCCTCCGTCGGTGCCGAGGTGTAGGTACCGACGTCGACCCCCGGCGGTTCCTCCGTCGGCACCGACGTGTAGGTACCCACCTCCCCGACCTCCGGCGGTTCCTCCGTCGGCACCGAGGTGTAGGTGCCCGACTCCTCGGCGGCAAGGTCGTGAGAGGCGGTGTCGTCGCGAGAGGCGGTGTCGTCGCGAGAGGCGGTGGCGTCGCGAGAGGCGGTGTCGTCGGGAGAGGCGGTGGCGTCGCGAGACGAATCATCGCGAGAAGCGGCAGTCGCAGCCGACGGTTCGCTGGCGGGGTCTGGAGATTCGAGATCAGTCATGGTGATGGCCCTTCTGGGAGGTGGCAGTCGGCTAGTCAATCTCAATCGTGCTCTTGTTCGTGGCTTGCGTCAGCACCGTGCTACCCAGCACTGTGCAACACATCGGCGCGCGCCGCAGAACTTCGAAAGGACACCACATGCAGCCTCGGCTGATCGCCACCGCGATGCCGGCCCGCCCCGAAGCGGCGGTGCTGGTGCTGCACGGCGGTGGCAGCCGGCGCGGCAACGTGATGGTGAGTCCGGCGCAGCTGTCGGTGCTGCGGATGGTGCCGATCGCGCGTCGAGTGGCGCGGGCCGGTGGCGGCCGGCTCGCGGTGTTCAGGCTGCTCAATTCCCATCGGGGTTGGGCCACTGCCCACACCCCGGTCGACGACGCCCGATGGGCACTCGATCAACTGCGTGAGCGCTTCGGGCGGGACATCCCCACCTGCCTGATCGGCCATTCGCTCGGAGGTCGGGCGGCATTGCTGACCGGCGCCGCCCCCGGCGTCCGCAGCGTGGTCGCCCTGGCGCCCTTCGTGTATCCGGAGGACAGCAACACCGACCTCACCGGCAGACAGGTGCTGGTGGTGGACGGATCGCAGGATCGAATCGCCAAACCCGAGCTGTCGGCTGCCATTGTCAGAGCGCTGGAACGGACCGCCGATGTCGGTCATGTCCGGGTCGTCGGCGGGAAACATTCAATGCTTCGGCACCATCGGGTGTTCGACGGGCTGGCAGCGGACTTCGCCACCGCGACCTTGCTCGGCAGCAGCTCGAACCCTGTGGTGGCAAGCGTTTTGGGCGGCGAGTCCTGGGTGGAGCTGCGTCCCTGAGCCGCATCATGACCCGCTATCGTGGCTGCGCGGAGTTGGGTCTCCGTCCGCCCGGTTGCTCACACTTGAACATCGGAACAGGTGCACAGGTAGCAATTTCGAGTGCCTGCAGCGCGGCGACATGCCGACACAAATTTCGAAGTTCTGCGGCATCTGGGTGAACTGCCGACAGGCATGGCCGCAAGTCTCATCCATTCCTCGGACGGCACCGAATGCGCATTATGCTCCAGGCCACCCGACCGTCTCCGGCGGCCGCCACTGCCCTCTACCCGATCGATCGCCGGGTGCGGAACGACCTTGCCTTCGCAGGTAGCCAGTCCTCACAGAAGCGGGAAATTGCGTGAAGCTCACAACACTGGTCAGCGGTGGCACCGCGATGGCATTAGCCGCGACGATCTCCCTGGTGAGCGTGCCGCTCGCGCACGCCGACCAGACCACTCCTGGCTCCTACAACACGGTGAATCCGCATCGGCTGCTCGACACCCGCAGTGGCCTAGGTGCCCCCATGGCGGCGGTGGCAGCGCATGCCACCCTCACCTTCACCGCCACCGACGCTTCCGAGGGCTTCGTCGGCGCCGTTGCCCTGAACATCACCGCGGTGAGCCCGACGGCACCGGGCTCGTTGACCGTCTTCGCGGCGGGCAACACCCGCCCCTATGCCTCGAACCTGAACTTTCAGGCCGACCAGAACGTGCCGAACATGGTCATCACTGCGGTCAGTGCCGGGTTAAACGCCGGCAAGGTGTCGATCTACAACGGGTCCGCAGGCACCGTCCAGTTACTGGCCGACATCCACGGGTATTTCACCGGTGGCAGAAACACCGGTGTACCAGGCACTTTCGTGGCACTTCCGTCGTCGAAGCGAGTCTTGGACACCCGCAAGGGCATCGGTGCTGCCAAAGCTAGGGTCGCGCCGCGCTCGGGGCTGACGCTTCGGGTCGCCGGCATCGACGGGGTCCCCGCCGATGCCAGCGCGGTGGTGGCCAATGTGACCGCCGCTCAGGGCGATAACCGCGGCTACGTCACCGCTTATGAGGGCGCGCCGAGACCGTTGGCGTCGAACCTCAACTACGAGATGAAGCAGGACCGGGCGAACCTGGCGTTGGTCCCGGTTGCGTCAAACGGCACGATCTCGCTGTTCAACGGTGCCACCTTCGGCAGTGTCGACCTCGTCGTCGATATCACCGGCTATTTCGTCGGTGGTGATCCGGCGGCCGACGGAGCGTTCATCCCGAGCACCCCGTACCGCGTTTTCGACAGCAGAAACCCGGGTGGCGCGCCGGCCGGGGCCCTCACCACCTCGAAGATCCGGATCTTCCCGGCCAACGACCCGACGTTCGCATTCTTCAAAGCGGTGGTCGTCAACGTCACCGCCGTCCAGCCCGAGGCTGCCGGCTACCTGACGACCTACAACGGTGTCGGGCCACTGCCGTCGGTCTCCAGCGCCAACTTCGTACCCAAGCACGACGTTGCCGGCGCCGTGATATTGCCGGTCAACCGGGACGGCACCATCTCGATCTACAACGGGTCGTACGGCAACGTCGATCTCGTGGTCGATGTCACCGGATTCTTCTTCGCCCAGCCGGCCCCCCAGGCTGCCGGCGTGGCAAGGGCGGCAGCAATTCCGGCCGGGCAGCGGATCACCGCCGCACTGGCTGCGATGAAGAAGTTCAGCGCCACCCCGCATCCCACCCCGGTTTCCATCAGCCACACCAAGTGACGACACCCAGCTCATTTCCCACCAGCACTCACGGAGGAATCATGACCAGTTCCAATCGACGAGCATTCTTCAAGACCGCGGGTGTAGGCGCTGCCGCGGTCGGTGCCGCCGCTCTCGTCAAGCCAGCCGTGTCGATCGGCGGCGCGGCCGCACCAGCAGCCCGCCCTGTTGCCGCACCGGAGCTGGCGTTGCCTGCTGCCGCAACCGGTTCGATGGTCGCCTACATCCGGGACGTCTCCAACGGTCAGGTCTCCGTCATGGTCGAAGGCCGTGAAGTCACCGTCACTGATCACCAGCTGGTCGCCAAGCTGGCGCACGCGCTGCACTCGTCTTCGACCGACTGATCACCGACCCGTCCGATACTCCTTTTCCTGAACTGAAAGGCCAAGAATGTCTTCACACCGCGAAGCGCCGGAAATTTCCAAGGATCCGACGGCCGACAACACCGATCTCTATGCGTTCGTCGATTCGACCGATTCCAGCAAGGTCAATCTGATCGCCAACTTCAACCCATTTGAGATTCCCTACGGTGGCCCTAACTTCAGTGAGTTCGCCGACGATGTGGTCTACACGATCAACGTTGCGAACAAGGGAACGGCCGAAGCCGATATCAGCTTCCAGTTCCGCTTCAAGACCATCATCCGCAACCCAGGAACATTCCTGTACAACACCGGCCCGATTGCCAGCATCACGGACCCCCATTGGAACCGGCCCCAGACCTTCTCGGTGACCAAGGTCGTTCGACAGCCCAACGGTCAGTTGGTCTCGACGGTCCTGGGTACCAATCTGAAGGTGCCGCCCTGCAACGTCGGCGAGCGCAGCACGCCGAACTATCAGGCCAGGTACGGTGCTGCCGCGGTGCAGCCGTTGGGGACCGGCCGCAAGGTCTTCGCCGGCCAGCGATCCGACGCATTCTTCGTCGACCTGGGCAGTGTCTTCGACCTTGCCGGGCTGAGGCCGCTGAACCCCGCGCACGCCATCAAGCTACCGGTGATGCAGGGCATGAACGGGCTGCAGGGCCTCAACGTCCACACCATCGCACTGCAGGTGCCCAAGAGCGAGCTGACAGCGACCGGCTACACACCCACCAACCCCTTGTCGAGCGATTCGGTGATCGGTGTCTGGTCGTCGACCTACCGGTCTCGTGGACGGCTGTTCGACTCGACAACAGGAACCTACAAGCCGTTCGGTGACGCGGTACAGGTCTCCCGTCTTGGCAACCCACTGTTCAACGAGGTGGTCAACCCGATGTCCGTCAAGGACAAGTGGAACTCGGTGCCGCCGTCGGCAGATTCGAATTTCGCCAAGTACGTCAACAAGTCCGAGCTCGCCGGCCTGCTGCCCGGGCTCTACCCAGGCGCCTTCCCGAACCTGGACGTCTTCAACAAGTCGAACAAGCCTCGCACCGACCTGAATGCCATTCTGCTGACCGGAATTCCCAGCGCGGTGCTCGGTACTTTCACCACCTACACCGGTCCGGTTCAGGCCGATCTGCTGCGACTGAACCTCGCGGTGAAGCCGACTGCCTACGCGTCAGAGAATCCCTTGGGCGTTCTCTACGGAGACAAGGCGGGCTTCCCCAACGGCCGCCGGGTTCGCGACGATGTCACCACCATCGAGCTGCGGGCAATTGCCGGCCTGACGATCAAGCTGACCTATCCGAACTACCAGCCGGACGCGATCCTCAGCACTGACAAACTTCGGGACGGTTCGAAGAACACCAACCTTCCGGTGACGTCGAAGTTCCCGTTCCTGGGGGTTCCCGCGAGCGGCTACCTGACCAAGCCACCGGTGCCCGCCACCTCCTGACTTTCAGGCGCCGTCCGCAAGCTGAGCGAATGACGGACAGGGCCCCGGCCTCAATTGCTGGAGCCCTGTCCGCATTCATCCCTACCAGGAGCGCAATGGCAACCGAAGAGAACCCGCATGCCGGCAAGGGAGCTGCGGTGGTGCTTGACATCGGCGGCGACGTCGGCGCCCTGGTGGTCCAGATGCCGGCCCAGATGGAAGACCTCGAGGTGGAGGTCATCCCGAGCGGCACGGATGCCCGCGCCGGGGTAGCTCACGACCACCAGCACGAGCACGAGCATGGGACGCCGGCCACCGACTCCGACTCCCACTCCCACTTCCACTCCCACTCCCACGGGCCTGGCGGGCATACGCATACGCATCCGCACGGCGCGCCGCCGCATGTCGCGGTTGTCGCCCGACCCACACCCGACGGTTCGACGATTCATTCACTGGTCTTCGGCGAACTGTCGGCCGGTACCTACGACCTTTACGTGCGTCCGGACGGTCCCGTTCGGCTGACCGCGAGCGTCGTCGGCGGCCAGGTGACCGAACTCCGCTGGCCCGATTGGCCAGCCTGATCAGGCTTGCTCGACGCGCGCGCCGGCCGGCTGTTCCACGGCCAGGTAGCGCCCCAGCCTGATGAGACCTTCTCGGATTCGTGACTTGAGGGTGGGCAACGGGATCTGCAGCAGTCGGGCGGTTTCCGCATAGCTGTGTCCACCGAAGAACGCCAACATGATCGCCTGCCGCTGCACCGGCGTCAGTACCGATAGCGCCGAGTGGACACGATCTCGTTCCATGCCTGCCAGCACTTCGTCATCCGGATCCGAGACTGGCACCGGCAGAGCAGCGAACCGCTGGTCGCGCTGTCGGGACGCTTGAGTCGACCGGATCTGATCGATGGCTCTTGACCGGGCAATCGCCATGATCCACGCGCCGGCCCGCCCGCGGGAGGCATCGAACCTGTTCGCGTTCAACCACACCGTTAAAAACACGTCCTGGGTGACCTCCTCGGCCAGCGCGATATCCCGCATTATCAGCCGAACGAGGCCCATCACCGGGTGAATAGTCTGGTCGTACAACCGACCGAAAGCGACTCGGTCGCCGGCGGCAACTGCGGCCAGCAGCTCATCGAGCTGCAGACGCCGGCGCGTGCTGATGTCCGGGTCGTCCTGCTCCGAGACCGCGCCGCCGCTCACGCAGTGGGGTTCGTCAACCCTAGCGAGGCAGATTGGCCGCCGGCCCCGGCATTTGCTGCGCAACGGGGCCCGGCCGCGCCGGAAGAGCGCGATCCGTGTTTGGCGCTCAGAACGGGAAATCGGGTGCTGGAACGGGGCCAAGCGGTGGTTCCTCGATCTGGCCCCGCTGCACTCTGGCAGCTATCTCCTCCACCACTTCTTCCACCAGCAGATTCCCGAGTTCGACGGTGGCCTCCGACGGCCGGCCGGTGACGCCGTTGAGCGACAGGGCGGCCGCCGTGTAGCGGAACACCAGTCCGTTTGTTCGGTCGGGTTCGTCGGCGTCTGCGGCCCGGTCCATCAGGACCAGGTTGGGAGCGATCGCAAGCATCATCGACGTCTCAGCCCGGTTGGCGTGGATGTCATCGCCGTCCGCTGTCACCTCGGCCAAAACATGGTCGGTGGCCGACCACCAGGCCAATACGCCCACGCGCAGCTGCGGGGCGTGCAAACGGATGTGGTCGGTAGCCACCCCGAGCGCGGCCGCATTTCCGAAGTGCGCGTTGACGAACAAGAGCCTCCGGAGGCCGGCGACGGCCGCCCACCGGACGTACTGGTGCACGGTGGCGACGAGTAAGTCCGGTGTCAATGACAGGGTTCCCGGCAGCCGAGTGCCGTGACCGTAGCTCACCCCCAACAAGATTGTGGGCAGCGCAATGCACCCCGCCAGCTCGGCGGCCCGAGCGCAGAGTGCGCCGGCGATCAGCGCATCGGTGCCTACGGGCAGGTGCGGGCCGTGCTGTTCGATCGCACCCACCGGCACGAGGCCGACCAGATTGCGCTCCTCCGATTTGTCGAGATAGCGGGCCAGGTCGGGCCATGCGGAGTCCGCCCACTGCCCACCGGCCGGCGCGGTCATGCTCGTTCGAAGAGTTCAGCGCTCGAGCGGAGCTGGTTGTAGGGGATCCTCTGGTTCCATGGAATCCAGGTCGCCGCCCTTTGCGGAGTGATCATCCGGCCGACCGGGCTGGCCACGCAGAGACCATCGAGATCCTCACGGCTGACGATCGCACGCACGACGAGATCGGCTACTACCTGGCCGATGCCGGGGCCATCGATGTCCCAGGTACCGGCATGGATACCACGGCGGACGAGATTAACCGCGGCCGGAGTGCCGTTGCGGGACACCATCTTCACCTCGCCGAGCCGGCCGGCCTCGGTGAGCGCCTGGACGGCTCCGAGCATGGTCTCGTCGTTGTAGGGGATCAGCCCGTCCAGTTGCGGGAAGTCTGCGAGCAGGTTCGCCGTCATTTCTCTTCCACCGCGCGCTACGTCAGTGGTGTTCTTATATCTGGGATCCTCCGGGTCGTTTACCATGGTGAGGCCGGTGATCGCCAGGCCGTGCCGCAGCCCGAGGATGAGTTCGATGTCGTCGATGACGTCGGGTCCGCCGACCACCGCGACCCTCGCGCCGGCCGGGAGCAGGGTCGCCAGGTATTCGCTCATGTAGACGCCGTGGTTGAAATTCGGATAGACGACGCTGGCATCGACCGCGAACCTGGGTCGTTCCAGGGTGATCACGGGTATCCCCTGCTCGCGGGCAGCGGCGGCAGCACGCGAGGGAACGTCAGGGTCGACGACCCAGATCACCACCGCGTCGACGCCTGCGGTGACTGCCTGGGTGAGCATCGCGTCGGCCGTGTCGCGCCAGTCCGGTTCGGCGAAATCAGCGTAGGCGACGAAAAGTTCGATGCCGTTCTTAGCCAACCGGCTCTCCAGCCCGTGGCACAACGCGTCGACCGCGGCGTTCGCGCCGTAGGGCATCGGGCTGAGGTAGAGCGCCCGCATCTATTACTTGACCTCCCACAGTTGGGCCGGCAGGGCACTGGACAGGACTTCGGCGCCGTCGTCGGTTACCGCCACCTGCTGTTCGAACACGAAGATGCCCGCGAGTCCCCCTTCGGGGTGCGCTGGCGCCAGTATGGGTTCGATGCACAACACCATGCCAGCTGTGATGGTGATGTCCTCGTCAGGATCGACATGCTCTCGCAGGAACGGTCTTTCCCAGAGTTCCAGGCCGATTCCGTGGCCGGCGATGGCGCCGATCTCCTCCCCCGGGATCGCCGATCGCACTGCATCCGCCCCGCGGCCGTACAGTTCCGACGCGCGTACACCTGGGCGCACGGCCTCTACCATCGCTGCGGTCGCGGCCGCGGCCACCTCTGCGTACCGGCGGTCCTCGGGCCGAAGTGGGCCTACCCCGATCAGCCGCAGGATGTCGGAGACATATCCGTCGACTGCGCCGCCTCCGTCGATGAAGACGATGTCTCCAGCTTCGATGGGGCGATCCGACGCCGGGGTGTCGACGAGCGAATACCGCGCCCGGCCCGAGACGGAGTTGACGAATAGTGGCCTGGTTCCCGCGGTCGCGCCGGAGCGGTACATCTGGGCGGCGATGATCGAAACGATCTCCTTCTCTGTCATACCCGGCCGGGCAGCCTCCAGTCCTGCCCGGTATCCCGTCACCGCCGCGTTCACGGACCGTCGCAGCCTGTCGGTCTCGGCTTCGCTCTTGAGCATGCGAACCGTCGAGAGCAGCTCGGCGCCGTCCCGGGGCGGTTCGGGCATCCGGCCGAAGATCTGCTGGACGAGGCGCTGCGGAAGCGCCTGAAAGCTGCCCGGACCCAATTCGAAACCTGCTTTCTCCGTTGGGATCCCGGCAGCGGCGAGACGGTCGAAGATCATCTCGGGAATCTCGTCCATCGATCGGTAGGTCTGCAATTCGGTGACCCAGGAAGTGCCGCGCGCACATCCCTCGTCGAACACCGAGCCGATGAGCAGCGCCTGTCGAGGATCCCGGTGGGCCAGAAAGACCGTGGGAAGCCACCGGCCTACCGCCCAGACCACCGAGTTATATCCGGACAGGTAACGGATCGACTCTTCCTGGGTCAGGACCAGGACGTCGAACGATTCGTGTTCCATCAGGGCGGCCAGACGCGCGTACCGTCGCCGGTACTCCTCCAGC
>JALYXB010000124.1 GCA_030947305.1 Actinomycetota bacterium
GCAAAGATCTACGACCTGCAAGATCCGACGGCCAAGATGAGCAAGTCGTCACCCGGCGGCGCGCTCAACTTGTTGGCGCCGGTGAACACGTCGGTCAAACAGATCAAGAGCGCCGTCACCGACACCGAACGCGAGATCCGTTACGACGAAACCACCAAGCCGGGCGTGTCGAATCTGCTCAGGCTGCTCAGCGCCCTGACCGACCGGTCCGTCACCGACCTCGAGACCGCCTACCAGGGAAGGGGCTACGGCGACCTGAAAAGCGACCTGGCCGACGGTTTCGCCGATTTCGTCACCCCGCTGCAGGCACGGGTGAATTCCTATCTCGCTGATTCGGCGGAGCTGGATCGGGTACTGGCCAGCGGAGCGGTCAAGGCGCGTGAGGTGGCTGACACAACAGTCGCTACCGCGTATGACAAGGTCGGGTTCCTGGCCGGCTGATCTGCCAGCGAGCTCCTACTCCCCTGACGGAGGATCGATGACGGGTGTGACACGAACGGCCGACGACCTGCTAGCAGCCGGCGGCAGCTACCGCGACCGGATGCTCGATGCCCAGGCGGGTAAGCAGGTCCAGCCGGCCACCGCCAGCGCCACCTCCAACGACGGAGCCGACGACGGAGCCGACGGGCAGGCTGCGACAGCGCCGGCTGGCGGATCCGTGATCGGGAAGGCGAAGTCGTTCTGGGCCAAAGTGTCGGTCAGGCCCGGCATGGCGCATCTGATCCGGGCAGGCAAGCGGTTCGGCGAACGGCTGGGGAACCAGTTCGGCGCCGCCATCACCTATTTCTCGTTCCTCGCGGTGATACCGGTGCTGATGGCCGCCTTCGGTATTACCGCCCTGGTGCTGAATCAACCCACGATCAACCAACTCAAGGACAAGGCAAACCACCTGGTTCCCGGCGGCTTCATGTCCAAAGCCATCGACGAGGCCATCACCCACGGTGCAGCTGTCGGGATCATCGGGCTGGTGATCGCCATCTATTCCGGCATCGGCTGGATGGGAAACGTCCGCGATGCCGTGCAGTCTCAATGGCGCCCGCAGTTCGAGAAGACCCAGGCCGAGGAGAAGCAGAAGTTCTATGTCCGAATGAGCAAAGATCTACTGACGTTGCTCGGGCTCGGGTTGGCGCTGCTGGCCTCGATGGTGCTGACAACGGTCGGCGGAGCCGCGCAGTCCGAGGTACTGAAGCTCCTAGGCCTTGACGGCATCGGCTGGCTGCGGCCGGTCTTCTCGGTGGTGCCGTTCGTGCTCGCCATCGCCGCGGATGTCATCATCTTCGGCTGGTTCTACCGGATGATGGAGATCCCGGATTTCACCCCCCCGAAGGGTGCCGTGCTCAAGGGTGCGGTCATCGCGGCAGTCGGGTTTGAGGTGCTGAAAGTAGCGGTGACCCTGCTGGGATCGAAGTTGAGTCAATCACCGACGGCGGTGGCTTTCGGATCGGTGATTGTGCTGCTGTTCTTCTTCAACCTGGTAGCCAGGCTCATCCTGTTCGTCGCCGCCTGGATCGGCACCGCCCGCGCCGACGTCATGGGCGAGGAGCTGCCGGCGATTCCAGGGGCCTTGGTCGTCGCGCACCGCCCGGTCAGCAAGCAACGAACTGCCGGCCTGGTCGGGGCCGGGGCGATCGTCGGCTTCCTCACCGGCCGGCGCCGAAGGCGCTAACTCCCGCGAGTGTGACGGCCTGACCTGTGCGAACCCGAGGTTCCAAGGCCCAGCACCACCGCGAAGGCGGCCAGCACCACCAGTATCACCACCACGATCCAGATCACCACACCGCTGCCTCCCGACGCCGGCGCCGTGACGGGGGCGGCAGCGATCGCCGATGGCGGGCTGACTGCGACCGGCAATGCTGCGGACGACGAGCCGGCGCCGATGGTCAACGTCGACCCGCGGGTCGCCGGTGGTATCGACGGCGTCGGCGCTACCTCGCTCGCCTGGGCGCCCGAGGAGACCAGCAGTCCGACCGGTGTGCTGCTGGCCGGTAGGGCGAAGCCCCAATCGAGCAGGGAAGCGGCCTGCATCCACTGCGGGCGCGGCTGCTGGCTACCGTCCAACATGGTGACGACCAACCGCCGACCGTTCTTCTTGGCAATCCCGACAAAAGTGTTGCCGGCGTCATCGGTGAAACCGGTCTTGCCGCCCAGAGCGCCCGGGTAGCCGGTCAGCAGCTTGTTCTCGTTGGCGATACTGAAGCCCTTGTACGGGCCGAACCCCGGCACCTGGGCGTACTGGGTCGCCGTCAACACCGGGAACGGAGGCAGCGACATGTCGGAGCGGGCGATCAATGCCAGGTCGTAGGCCGACGTCATCTGGCCAGGACCATCGAGGCCGGACACCGTCGCCGCCCTGGTGTCCAGCGCGCCGAGCGCCTTGGCTCGCGCGTTCATCTGCGCGACGGTCCTGGCGGTGCCGCCGTTGGCCCGCGCGAGTGCATTGGCGACATCATTACCGGACCCGAGCAGTAGATAGCTCATCAACTGGCGCACCGTGTATTTCCCGCCGGCGCCGATGCCGACTCTCGAACCCTCCTGGTTGGAGTCGTCGTCGGTGCCGATCACCACCTGGTTCGGATTCCTCAGGTTGCGCAGCAGCACGTTCACCGTCAGCAGCTTGAGTGTGCTGGCCGGCCGGAACCGGCCGTGGGCGTCCTTGGCCGCCAACACATCTGACGTATCCAGATCGGCGATCAGCCAGGATGCGGCGCTGATGTCGGACGGCAGCGCCGGCGCACCCAGGGGTAAAGAAAACCCGCAATTTCCCAGTGGGTTGCCGCCGACCGGGTGTGCCGGTACCGCCAGCGGGGCGGGCGACGGCTGGCCGGAGGTCAGCGCCTCGGAGGTGTCCTGTGCCGCCGCCGGCCGCGTCTTGTACTGGCATCCGGCGGTGGCCGGTGAGCTGACGGTCTCGGTCGGCGGATCGAGGGTGATGGTGTCCGCCACCGCCGGTGGCAGCACGGCCGGACCGACCACCGATGGGATGGCGAGCACGGCCATAACCAGCAGCAGCGAACCAGACCGACGGAGAGGTCTATGCGGCCGGGGAGTTGGCGGGTGGATTCTGTTGAACACAGTCATCGATTGCGAGGTTACGCGGGCAGCATCGGGTGGTCCCGCTCGTCACGGTGCGGCTGAGCGGGGACAGTGCGGTGGTAACAGCGCCGCTCAACCCAGGCCGGCGGAGAAGGTGAGGATGGCGAATCCCCCGGCCAGCAGGACGGCCACAATTAGTGTCCCGTAGCAGATTCCGGACACCAACCGCTCGCGGTGACCATGCCACCAGCCCCAGAGCAGTACCGCCGCGTAGGCGCAGCACACCAGCACCAATGCCAAATCCCAGAGGCGCCACGGCAGGGCCGCCCACCTGGCGGCCATGGTGTTCCAATCCAGGGAGTTCACTCCCTTGCCGACGATGAACAGCGGCAGCAGATGCCCGAGCAACAGCATCGCCGTCGCCAGCCCCAGCCAGCCGCGCAGCCTTGAGGTCGACGTCACCGGGTAGCGCCGAACAGCATCAGGGCCGGGTACCACAGCACCGCGACCACCAGCACAATGGTCAGCAGCAACCACAGCCCGGCAGTGCCGAGCAGCAGCCGCCGCCGCCACTGATCGGACGGCGGCCGCAGCCCTGTCAGCACCAGTCGGACGCTGTCGAGGGCGAAGAAGATGACGCCGGAGAACAAGAACGCCTCGATCATGGCGGCCGGCAGCGAACCGTAGCCGGTGACCAGCCGCAGGAACGTCGGCGGCGAGACCCGTACCAGCAGGAAGCCGAAGACCAGCAGAAAGACCGTCACGAAGGCCGCGACCTGTCCCGCCCTGTGCGCGCGGTGCGGCCAGCGGGCATTTCGTCCGGTGGGTGGCAGCCATCGGCGACGGGGCCGGGAGACGCCCGTCGGAACTGCCGGCAACGGACGCTCCTGACGCGAGAGGGTGGGCCACGATGGGCGAGGATCGATCGCGTCACCAGGCTAGCCGGGTCGATGAAGGCCGCGCCCCGAGCAGCAATCGTCACCGGTCGTTGTAACGATCTCGTTCCTCATCGCGTGCGGGGGATTCCGCTGCGGCGATCGGGCCGGATAACGTGACACGTCCCTACCCCGCCGGGCAAGCGTTCCGGCTGCGCTGGCCCGTCACCACGGTCCAGACATTGCGGGTGACCGACTCACAAGGATGGTGATGACCGTGCGCGTTGAGCGCAGTGGTTTCCGGCGGATCCGCATAGCGGCCGTCGCCGCATCGGCCGCAGTGGCACTGGTATTGAGCGCCTGCGGAACCAAGGGCGGGGGTTCGAACACTACGGCTGCAGGCTCGCCGGCTGCCGTGTCGGCCGGTGCTTCGGTCGCCAGTTCGGCGGCCGGCGGTGCGAGTTCGGCGGCTGGCGGTGCGAGTTCGGCCGCCTCCAGCGCAGGAGCCGGCAGCACCGCGTCTCAAATGTCGTCCAGTGCCTCATCCTCCGCTGCGGCGCTGCCGACCGGACCTGTCACCGTTCCCGCCGGATTCAAGGCCTGCATGGTGACCGACACCGGTGGCATCGACGACAAGTCGTTCAACCAGTCAGCCTGGGCCGGCCTGTCCACCATCACCGGCGGCGACAAGAAGTCGCAGTACGTGCAGTCGAAGGCCGAGTCCGACTACCAACCGAACATCAATTCGCTGATCGGCCAGAAGTGCTCCCTGCTGTTCACCGTCGGCGGTTTGATGGCTAACGCCACGGTGGCCGCGGCCAAGGCGAACCCGAAGCAGGATTTCGTCGGCATCGACTTCGGCGGTAACGGCGCCAACATCAAGGGCCTGCAGTACAACACTGCGCAGGCCGGCATGCTGGCCGGCTACCTGGCCGCCGGTTACTCCAAGTCCGGTGTGGTGGCCACCTACGGCGGACTGAAGATCGGCCCGGTGACCATCTACATGGACGGCTTCGCCCAGGGCGTTGACATCTACAACAAGGACAAGGGCAAGAACGTCAAGCTGCTCGGCTGGGACCCGAAGGCGCAGACCGGTAGCTTCGCCGGCAGCTTCATCGACCAGAACAAGGGCAAGCAGCTGGCCACCAATTTCATCCAGCAGAACGCCGACGTGATCTTCCCGGTGGCGGGTGGAACCGGTCTCGGTTCGGCAGCGGTCGCGCAGGCCGCTGGCAACACCTCGGTGATCTGGGTCGACTTGGACGGTGTGCTTTCGGCGCCGCAGTACGCCGGTGTGTTCCTGGCGACGGCCGAGAAGCACATCACCGGCACCGTCAAGCTCGCGGTGCAGCAGGCGTCCACCGGCAAGTTCGATGCCAGCGACTACGTCGGAACGCTCGCCAACGGCGGCGTCGGACTCAGCCCGTACCACGACTTCGACTCGAAGGTAGGTGCGGACCTGAAGGCCGGTGTCGAGCAGCTGAAGGCAGACATCATCTCCGGCAAGGTGAAGGCCACCTCACCGGCACAGCCGAAGTCGAACTGATCCCACCGCACGTTCATTGTCGCCCGGTCGGGACCACCATTACGGTGGCCCCGACCGGGTGATGCATTTCGGCGCGTTTCGGACGGAATGAGGGATAACCGATGAAGCTGGAGCTGCGGGGTATCACCAAGCGCTTCGGTTCCCTGGTGGCCAACGACTCGATCGATCTGACGGTGAGCCCTGGCGAGATCCACGCCCTGCTCGGCGAGAACGGCGCCGGCAAGTCCACCCTGATGAATGTGCTGTACGGGCTGTATCAGCCGGACGACGGCGAGATCCTGATCGACGAGCAGCCGGTCCATTTCGCCGATCCCGGCCATGCAATGGCCGCCGGAATCGGTATGGTGCACCAACATTTCATGTTGGTACCGGTGTTTTCGGTGGCGGAGAACATCATGCTGGGCAACGAGCCGACCTCCGCGCTCGGTTTGCTGAACGTGCGGACGGCCAGGCGGCGGGTCAAGGAGCTCTCCCAGACCTACGGCCTGCAGGTCGATCCGGATGCGATGGTCGAGGATCTGCCGGTCGGCGTTCAGCAGCGGGTCGAGATCCTCAAGGCGCTGCTGCGCGATGCACAGATCCTGATCTTGGACGAACCGACGGCCGTGCTCACCCCGACGGAGATTGACGAGCTGATGCGGGTGATGAGGGAGCTGCGCGATCAGGGCAAGGCGATCGTGTTCATCACCCACAAGCTCGGTGAGGTGCGACAGGTGGCCGACAAGATCACCGTGATCCGGCACGGTGGGGTGGTCGGGCAGGCGTTGCCCACTGCGTCACCGGCCGAGCTGGCCTCTTTGATGGTCGGTCGATCCGTTGCGCTCACCGTCGACAAGACCCAGTCGCAGCCGGGCGACGTCCGGCTGCAGATCTCCGGGCTGGTCGTCAAGGACGATCGTGGCCAGTTGACGGCCAACGGCGTCGATCTCACGGTGCACTGCGGCGAGATCGTCGCGCTCGCCGGTGTCCAGGGCAACGGGCAGGAAGAGCTCGTCGAGTGTCTGCTGGGCCTTCGCCCATTGGAAAGTGGATCGATCACGGTGAGCGGCAACGACATTTCGGTGGCGACGCCGAGACAGATTCTGCGCTCCGGGGTCGGATTCATTCCCGAAGATCGCCAACACGACGGGTTGATCGGCACCTTTACCGTCGCCGAGAACTTGGTCCTTGATCAATTCGACAGCGCCGACTTCTCCTCCGGTCTGTCGCTGAGTACCGATGCGATCAGGGCCAACGCCGTGCACCGGACGGAGGAGTTCGACATCCGACCGCCGAATCCGGACGCCTTCGCCTCGACACTTTCTGGCGGCAATCAGCAGAAGGTCGTCATCGCCCGTGAGCTGTCCAGGCCGCTGGAGCTGTTCGTGGCCTCCCAACCGACCCGGGGAGTCGATGTCGGCGCCCAGGAATTCATCCACCGCCGGATCGTCGCCGAGCGGGACGCCGGCAGTGCGGTGGTGCTGGTGTCCAGTGAACTCGACGAGGTGCTCGCGCTGGCCGACCGGATTGCGGTGATGTACCGCGGCTCGATCATCGGGGAACTGCCAGGCGGCAGCTCTCGTGATCAGGTCGGGCTGATGATGGCCGGCATCACCGACGCCGGAGATACAGCTGCCGGTGCCGGTACCGCGGCGGTGCAGACCTCGTGACCACCGATGTGACCTCACCCGATCGGGCACCGGTGGAGCCGACGCTGGTGAAACCTGGCCGTCGCCGATCCGGCTGGCTACTGACGCTGATCTCGATCGTCCTGGCGCTGATCATCGGCGGCATCGTGATCGCGCTGTCCGATCAGGTGGTGCGCAGCGAGCTGCCGCACATCTTCTCCGCCCCGGGACCGTTCTTCCGCGACTTCATGCTGTCGATCAGGGACGCCTACCAGGCGTTGATCACCGGGGCGCTCTACGACGCAGGCAACAACGGCAGCGTCTCGGGCATCTTCGGGCCGCTGGGCGGGACCCTGCACCAAGCGACACCGCTGATCCTCGGCGGTCTTTCGGTGGCGCTGGCATTTCGTACCGGGTTGTTCAACATCGGCGGCGAAGGCCAGGTGATAGCCGGGGCGTTCTGCTCCGGCTACGTCGGCTTCACGGTGCACCTGCCCGCCTTCATCCACCTGCCGTTGGCGGTGCTCGCCGGCATCGCCGGCGGCATGTTCTGGGGATTCATCGCCGGCTGGCTCAAAGCCAGGGCCGGGGCGCACGAGGTCATCACCACGATCATGCTCAACTGGATAGCCACCTACCTTCTGCTCTGGCTGATCTCACTGAGCTCGATCGTGGATCCCAGCAATTCCCAGCAGTCCAAGGCCATCGACAACTCCGCGCGATTGCCGCACCTGTTCGGCAGCGGGCTGCTGGTCGACTGGGGCTTCGTGCTGGCGATCCTGGCCGCCTGGTGGTTGTGGTGGCTGCTGAAGCGCTCGAAGCTGGGCTTCCAGCTGCGCGCGGTCGGAGCCAACCCGGCGGCCAGCAGAACCGCCGGCATCAACGTCGGCGCGATGACGATGATCGCGATGGCACTGGCCGGTGCTTTGGCCGGCCTGGCGGGGGTGACACTGTCGACCGGCGGGTTCACCTCCTACGTATTGACGCCGAACATCTCGTCCAATGTCGGGTTCGACGCCATCACGGTGGCTCTCCTGGGACGCTCTTCACCATGGGGGGCTGTGGGTGCTGGGCTGCTGTTCGGCGCCCTGAAGCAGGGCGGCGCGCAGATGCAGGCCACCGCCGGCGTGCAGGTGCCGATCGACATCATCACGGTGATCCAGGCGCTGATCGTCATTTTCGTCGCCGCCCCCACCCTGGTGCGGTCCATCGTCCGGTTCAAGGGCCTGATCGGACCGGCACTGCAGACCGCAACCACCAACCTGGTAGTCACCGTCAGCCACGTGCGCAAGGCCAGGTACCCGCGCAACGTCGTCGCAGGCACCCTGCAGATCGTGGTGGCGCTGCTGGGACTTTTGCTGTTGGCCACCGCGGGTAGATCGTCCGGTCGGGCCATCCTGCGCTTCAGCGTGTTGCGGGAAAAGGTGCAGATACCGAACTGGACCTACAGTGCCCGGCCGATGATCATCATCTTGTGCCTGCTGGTGGTGGTGATCGGGGCACTGCGGATCGCCAAGGTGTTGGGGCCGAGAACCTCAGCCATCGCATCGGTATTGCTGATGGTGTGGGCGTTCGTGTCCTGGTCGATCGCCGGCACCGGCAACCTGTTCCTGGTGACGGGACTGCTGCAGGGGGCACTGTTCCCGTTGGCTATCCCACTGATCCTCGGCGCGCTGGCCGGCGTGGTCGGCGAGCGGGCCGGGGTGGTCAACATCGCGATAGAGGGTCAGCTGCTGGGGGGTGCCTTCCTGGCCGCGGTGCTCGCAACCGTTTCCAGCTCGATGTGGCTGGGGCTGGCCGGTGGCCTGCTGGCGGGGCTGGTGGTGGCCGCGCTGTTGGCGGTGTTGGCGATCAAGTATTTCGTCGACCAGGTGATCGTCGGGGTGGTGTTGAACCTGCTGGTGCTCGGTCTCACCACCTTCTTCTTCACCAAGCTGCTGTCGCCGAATCCCGACGGTTTCAACAACCCTGGTTACTTCCCGGTCTGGAAGGTCCCAGGCCTGAGCGACATCCCGGTGATCGGTCCGATCCTGTTCCAGGGCACCATTTTCCTGTACGCCACCTACCTGTTGGTCGCCGGTGTGCATTTCGGCCTGTTCCGCACCCGTTGGGGATTGCGGATTCGCGCGGTCGGGGAACATCCGCGGGCCGCCGACACGGTCGGCATCAAGGTGCTGCGGACCCGCTATCGTGCGGTGCTGCTCGGCGGCTTGATCGCCGGCCTCGGTGGGGCATTCCTGGTGCTGGGCACCGGATCTCAGGGTAGCTTCTCGATCAACATGTCCTCCGGCCAAGGCTTCATCGCGTTGGCCGCCGTCATCCTCGGCCGCTGGCGTCCGATCGGCGCATTCGCCGCCGCCCTGTTGTTCGGTTTCACCAACCAACTGCAATACCTGCTGGCCGGGGCAGGAACTCCGATCGATCCCAACCTGCTGTTGACCCTGCCCTATGTCGTCACCCTGTTCGTGGTGGCCGGATCCGGCGGCCGGGTACGGGCGCCCGCCGCCGACGGCCAGCCGTACCTGACAGGATGATCGGATGACGATGCTGCAGCAGGACATCGACTGGGAAGCGTTGCGCGCGAAGGCAATCGAGGTGGCGGCAGCTGCCTACTGCCCCTACTCCCGACTGCAAGTGGGAGCGGCAGCGCTGGTCGTCGGGCAGCAGGGCGCCGTCAGGATGATCACCGGCTGCAACGTCGAGAACGCCTGCTACGGCCTGGGAGTGTGCGCCGAAGTCGTGCTGGCCGGCCAACTCCGGCTCACCGGCGGCGGCCGGCTGCTGGCGCTGGCCTGCCGATCGGGGACAGGCGAGCTGCTGATGCCGTGCGGCCGCTGCCGGCAGGTGATCTACGAGTTCGGGGGACCCGAGCTGATCGTCGACACCCCCGACGGCCCCCACGACATGGTCTGGCTATTGCCGGCGGCCTTCGGCCCAGAGCAGCTGCCGAAGGCAGGAGTCGGAGATGGTTGAGCAGTTCGCTGCCGTGGATGTGATCAGGACAAAGCGTGATGGTGCGGCGCTCAGCGACGAGGCGATCGACTGGGTGGTCGATGCCTACACCGGCGGACGGGTCGCCGAGGAACAGATGTCGGCGCTGCTGATGGCGATCTTCCTGAACGGCATGACACCGCCAGAGGTTGCCCGCTGGACCAGGGCAATGGTCGACTCCGGCGTCAGGATGGACCTGAAAGGCGTTGGCCGGCCGACGGTTGACAAACATTCCACCGGAGGGGTCGGCGACAAGATCTCGTTGCCTCTGACACCGCTGGTCGCAGCGTGCGGGGCTGCCGTGCCGCAGCTTTCGGGCCGCGGACTCGGCCACACCGGCGGCACCTTGGACAAGATGGAGTCCATCACCGGCTGGCGGGCTGCCCTGTCGCCGGCGCAGATGCTGACACAGCTGGCCGACGTCGGCGCGGTGATCTGCGCGGCCTCCGCCGAGCTGGCACCGGCCGACCGCAAGCTGTACGCGCTGCGCGACGTCACCTCCACCGTCGAATCGATCCCGATGATCTCCGCATCGATCATGAGCAAGAAGATCGCCGAAGGTACCGACGCGTTGGTGCTGGACGTCAAGGTCGGCTCGGGTGCCTTCATGAAGGATCTACAGACCGCTCGCCTGCTTGCCGCCACTATGGTGGAACTCGGTGCGGCCCATGGTGTTTCGACCTCCGCGTTGCTCACCGACATGTCGGTGCCGCTCGGCAGGGCCGTAGGCAATGCCGTCGAGGTGGCCGAATCGATCGAGGTGCTGGCCGGCGGCGGACCGGCCGACGTACTCGAGCTGACGCTGGCGCTTGCCACCGAGATGGTGACACTGGCCGGACTGGATGTCGACCCGGCTGAGGTGTTGAAGTCCGGCAAGGCGATGGACAGCTGGAAGCAGCTGGTGGCGGCGCAGGGCGGCGACCCGGACGCTGCGCTGCCGACGCCGCGGCACACCCAGACAGTGCTCGCCGAGGAGCCGGGGGTGATCACCGAGCTGGATGCACTCAAGGTCGGCACCGCCGCCTGGCGACTCGGCGCCGGCCGAGCCCGTAAGGAAGACGCCGTTCAATACGCCGCCGGCATCCTGTGCCACGCCAAGCCGGGCGACACGGTCGGCAGGGGCGATGTGCTGCTCGAGTTGCACACCGATACCGCGGAGCGCTTCCCCGATGCGCTGACCGCACTGGAAGGAGCCGTCCGGATCGGCGCGGCACCGCGGTCGCCAGCGCGCGGCATCGTGCTGGACACCGTTCGGACCTGAGCAGCATCAGTTGTCCCATCCGGCACCATCCTGGGCGTCAAGTACCGTCAGCGAATGGTCGCCGAACTCACCGCAGACACCATCCGCAGCGCCCCGAAGGTGCTCCTGCATGATCATCTCGACGGCGGGCTGCGGCCGCTGACCGTCATCGAACTTGCGGACGAAACCGGCTATCAGGCGCTGCCGACCACCGACCCGGCGGAACTGGGACGCTGGTTCGTCGAATCGGCGGATTCCGGGTCGCTGGAACGCTACCTGGAGACTTTCGCGCACACCGTCGGGGTGATGCAAACCCGGGAGGCGTTGGTCCGCACCGCCGCCGAATGCGCCAAGGACCTGGCCGCCGATGGTGTCATCTACGCCGAGGTGCGGTTCGCACCGGAACTGCACACCAGGCGTGGGCTATCGCTGGACGAGGTGGTGCAGGCGGTCCTTGACGGCTTCGCCGAAGGCAGCGCCAGTGCGGCGAAGTCGGGTAGCACGATCCGGGTCAGGGCGCTGCTGACAGCGATGCGGCATGCGGCGAGATCGCGTGAGATCGCCGAGCTGGCAGTGGCTTTCCGTGATCGGGAGGTCGCCGGGTTCGACATCGCCGGCGCCGAGGCCGGTTTCCCGCCCAGCCGCCATCTGGATGCCTTCGAATACCTGCGCAGGGAAAACGCCCACTTCACCATCCATGCCGGCGAGGGCTTCGGGTTGCCGTCGATCTGGGAGGCGATCCAGTGGTGCGGCGCCGACCGGCTCGGCCACGGGGTACGCATCGTCGACGACATCAACACAGCCATCGATCCCGGGCTTTTCAGCGACGGCAGTGGGCCGGCGCTCGGCCTGCTGGCGCAGTACGTCCGCGACAAGCGCATCCCGCTGGAGTTGGCGCCGACCTCGAACGTGCAGACCGGCGCCGCCACCTCGATCGCCGAACATCCAATCGGGCTGCTCACCGAATTGGGCTTCCGGGTCACCGTCAATACCGACAACCGGCTGATGTCCGGCTGCAGCATGACCAGCGAGATGTCCGGCCTGGTCACGGCTTTCGGCTACGACTGGGACCGGGTGCGTTGGTTCACCATCAATGCGATGAAATCGGCCTTCCTGCCGTTCGATGAGCGGCTGGCGCTGATCAACGAGGTCATCAAGCCCGGTTACGCTGCCCTGCTCGCAGCCTGAACCGGGCATCGGCCACTCGATCAGTCCTTGCCGTCGGGGTCGCGGTCGTCGGTGTTGTCGGTGTTGTGGCGGTCGTCGGTGTCGGTGTCGATCTCGCCGGTGCCGGTGTCGATCTCCTCGGTGTTGCCTGTGAACGCGTCATCCTTGTCGTGAGCGTCCCAGTCCAGCGTTCCGCTGAACTGCTCGGTGAGCACCGCGAAGGCGGCCGCCTCGTCGGCGAACGGTGGCGACGGAGGCATCCGATCCGGGCTCGGCCGGACGATCGCCGAGACCAGATACCCCAAGGGTGACGAGGATCCGAGCGCATCGATGGTGTCCTCGTCGCCACGTGCCTGCGCCGCATCGCGCAGCAGTTCCACCGCCAGCTCCAGCTGCCTGGCATCCACCGAACCGGGGCCGGCCACCAGTCCTTCGCCGACACCGTCCATCCGGTACACGTTCTCCGGGCCGGCCAGTACCGCTGCTTCGCCGTGGGCGACCGCCGTGCGGATATCGGCCGACGTGCCGAGCTTGGTGAGGGTGTTGCTCACCGACGCGTCCGCCAGATAAGTCTCCAGCCCGTCGGGTGTGGAGAAGATCAGCACCCGCCCGGCGGCGGCCAGGAAGACCGCCCGATCCTCCAGGTACCAGCGCAGGGTCCAACCGGTCCGGCCACCGACGGTGATCTCGACGGGGTCGATGCCCGCGTTGTCCCAGAACTCCAGATCGGGGTCGCGGTCGTCGCCGTCGTCCCCCTCGTCGGAGTCGGCCGCCAGGGTGGCCGCCGACACGGCGGCCAATTCGGCTTCGGCGGTCGCCAGCTCGTCGGCATCGACCCGGGGTGTGTTCACGATGCCGTCGATAGCATCGACGATCTTGTCCCACTGCTCGGCAACGACAGCGCCGATCTCGTCCCATAGCTTTTCGCCTTGCCGCCCGGTGAAGGCCGCCGACCCGTGCCCGAGCAGGGTGAACCCGTCGGAGGTGTTGAGCACCTCCTCGATGGCGTCCAGTCCGCACACCTCGGCGATGGACCGCAGGATCGCTATCGTGTCGGCCAGCTCGGCGATCGTCCAGACATCGGCGGGCTCGGCGACCAGGTCGGGAACACCAACGATGTCGAACCGGTGGTCCTCGTCCGGCACCAGCTCGTCGGCCAGTGCCTTGCGAACCGTCGACCATTCCGGGTGGTCCGACAGGTCGTGTTCGTCCGTCCCACGGATGAACGCCGCAACGTGAGCAGCGGTCGGAAAGACATACAGGTCGTCCTCATGGCCGAGGAATGCCTCCCATTCCTCGCCGTCCTCGATCCACCGCGGTGCCCACAGGGTGAGGCCGTTGCCCTCGGTCAAACCGAGCGAGATGGGAACGATTTCGGCGGCCACAGATCGGGTCCTTCCAAGTCGGGATGAGGCAGAAGCGATCCCGAGGGTATCCGGTGCGGCTGTCGATGCGAATCGGGCCTTGGGCGGGGGTGACGTCGCATCGGCAGTGCGTTAGAGCGCGCTCATGACGTGTTTGACCCTGGTGTAGTCCTCCAGCGAGTACATCGACAGGTCCTTGCCGTAGCCGGAATGACCGAACCCGCCGTGCGGCATCTCGGCGACCAGCGGGATGTGGGTGTTGATCCACACGCAGCCGAAGTTCAGCGCGTTCGACACCCGCAGCGCCCGTGCATGGTCCGTTGTCCACACCGAGGATGCCAGGCCGTACGGGGTGCTGTTCGCCAGCGCGATGGCATCCGCCTCGGTGTCGTCCGCGGCCAACCGCTGGACAGTGATCACCGGTCCGAAGATCTCCTCGTTCACCGCCTCGTCATCCGGCTGCAGTCCGGACAACACGGTGGGGGAGTAGAAGTAACCGGGCCCGCCGATCGCCGCACCGCCGGCATTGACGGCTGCGTGGTCGGGCAGCCGATCGACGAACCCCGCTACCCGCTCCAGCTGGCCAGGGTTGTTCAGCGGCCCGTACAGCGCGTCGGTGTTGCTGGGCGGCCCGGTAACGGTGCCGTTGGCCTGCTCGGCGAGGGCGGCGACGAACTCGTCGTGCACGCCGGGTGCCACCAGCACCCTGGTGGCCGCCGTGCAGTCCTGGCCGGCGTTGAAATAGCCCGCCACCGCTATGGCTTCGGCCGCCGCGGCGAGATCGGCATCGTCGAAGACCACCACCGGCGCCTTCCCGCCGAGTTCCAGGTGTACTCGTTTGACGTCTTGGGCAGCAGCTGCGGCGACCTGCATACCGGCCCGTATCGAGCCGGTGATGGCCACCATCTGGGCCCGCGGGTGCGAGACAAGTGCAGCGCCGGTCGACCGGTCGCCGGCGACGACGTTCAGTACGCCGGCCGGCAGGAACTCGGCGGCCAGCTCGGCCAGCAGCAGGGTGCTGGCCGGCGTGGTATCCGAGGGTTTGAGGACCACGGTGTTCCCGGCCGCCAACGCCGGGGCAATCTTCCAGATGGCCATCATCAACGGGTAGTTCCATGGCGTCACCTGCCCGATCACGCCGATCGGCTCCCGCCGAACCCAGGAGGTGAACCCGGTCATGTACTCCGCCGATGCTCTGCCCTCGAGCACCCGGGCGGCACCCGCGAAGAACCGCAGCTGGTCGACGGCAGGTGGCAGCTCCTCCGAGGCGGTCAGCGCAATCGGCTTTCCGGTGTTCTCGCTTTCCACCGCCACGAACTCGTCGGCTCGTGACTCGAGGGCATCGGCGATCTTGAGCAGCGCTCGTTGTCGCTCCGCCGGTGTGCTGCTGCCCCACGTCTGGAACGCCGCACCGGCTGCGGTGTACGCGGCGTCCAGATCCTGCTGGCCGGAAATCGGTGCCGTGGCGTAGGTCTCCCCGGTTGACGGGTTGACCACCGGCATGGTGTGTCCGTCGGCCGCGTCGACGAACGCGCCGCCGATGAAGTTCTGCATGGCCCGTGGCTGTTCGCTGCTTGATCCGCTCATGCTGCCAGCCTGCCATCCCGCGACCAGATGCGGCGGCGGTGGGCGTCTTCGGGGCGGCCAGCCGTTCGGTGTTGCCGCCGGCTACCGAACGCAGACTTGACAGATGGAATGAGTCAACCATTATTGAGGCAATAGCGATGGAGGCAAACCATGCTAACGGTGCAGCGACGGGCTGCTGTGCATGCCGCTCTTGGGGAGGTGGTCCGGCTGGCCATCGTGGACCGAATGGTGCCCGGCGACGCCTCCCCTGGCGAGCTGGCCGAGCAGTTCGGTCTGCCCACCAACTTGCTGGCCCACCACCTGAGGGTGCTGGAACAGGCAGGGGTGATCAGGCGGGTGCGATCCGAAGGTGATCGGCGGCGCAGTTACGTTCAGCTGTGTGTGGAGGACCCGACGGTGCGGGCAGCGCTGACGGGCGGCACGTCCGGGCTGCCCACCGATATCGCCAGGGTGCTTTTCGTCTGCACCGCCAACTCGGCCCGCTCCCAGTTGGCGGCGGCCATCTGGAGCGAAGGGAGCACCGTTCCAGCCACCTCGGCGGGTACTCACCCAGCTGCTCGAGTCCACCCGCGGACGGTGACCGTCGGGCAGCGGCACGGTCTTCGGCTCGGCCGGGCGGCCACCCGACACTTCGACGACGTCGTCAGCCCCACAGATCTGGTGGTGGTGGTGTGCGACAACGCATATGAACAGATCCCGGCAAGCCGGACCCATTTGCATTGGGCCGTCCCCGACCCGGCCCGGATCGACACCGAGGACGCCTTCGACGATGCCTATCAGGACATCACCAGACGGGTCGAGCAACTTGCCGACTCGCTCACCCACTGATCGCCCACTGGAGCCGAGATGAACACCGCACCGACCTGGGACAGCCTCACCATCGACGAATCGCTAGCGTTGCGCACGTCCGCGACCCGATTGGGCAATGACTTCGACGGCGTCTTCGGGACCGAGACCATCGAACGTTTCCTGCACGCCTCATTCGATCAGTTCGCCGAACACGCCAAGGTCACCAAATTCCTCCCGTTGATGGCCGAACGGTTCGCTCGGCAACGCTTGACCGCCTTGGCCAAGGTCGAGGGTTTGCACGATGACGGCAAGCCGACCGTGCTGTTCCTGTGCGTGCACAACGCCGGCCGTTCGCAGATGGCGATGGGCTTTTTCAGCCACCTAGCCGGTGACCGGGCCGTCGCCTGGTCCGGCGGCTCCGAGCCCGGCATCGAGGTCAACCCCGCCGCGATCGCCGCGATGGCCGAACGAGGCATCGACATCTCGGGTGAATTCCCGAAGCCGTGGACCGACGAGACGGTTCGCGCCGCCGACGTAGTCATCACAATGGGCTGCGGCGACGCCTGCCCGATCTTCCCCGGCAAGAAATACGAGGAATGGGTGCTGGAAGACCCGGCCGGCCTAGACGTCGAGCAGGTGAGGCCGGTCAGGGACGAGATCGAACGTCGGGTGAGGGCCCTGCTCGCCGAGCTGCAGCTGCCGGCCTCGGCCTGAATGGTGCCGGACTTCCTTGGCACGTCATGATGGGAGGCGTCCATCGCATTCACCGGTGTCGGCGTGTTCGTACTGCGCGCTCACCTGCGCCGGTCCGACAGCCGTCCAATGAGGCACAGGGAGACACCCACCATGGCCACCTCAGACTCGAATCCATCACCCCACACCGCGGAAGACTCACCGGTGAGCGAGGCGACGAAGTCGGGAATGGCGGCCGCCTTGGAACGTAAGAAGGCCGCCGCCCAGAACGGCGGGGGTCACCTCGACGGCAATGCCAAGGTTGGCGGCGCGACCGAGAACCACAAGGCCACCAGGACCTTCCGCCGCAAGTCAGGGTGAACTGCGGTGTCGGCTCGTGGTGAGAACTGCCCATCGTGTGCCGGCTCACCCTCGCCGTAGGTTGGATGCGGTGCAGGTGACCTGGGGCAGCGCCACCGATTGCGGACCCGTCCGCGCGGTGAACGAGGACGCGTTGTTGGCGTCGCCCCCTGTCTTCGTGGTCTCGGACGGGATGGGCGGGCACGCGGCCGGCGACGTCGCCGCCGGCATCATCGTCGACGAGTTCGACACCGCGTCCGACGCGGCTCTGGCCGCCGACGTCGGTGCCGACTGGGTGCTCGGCTGCATCAGGCGAGCTGGCCGGCGGATCCGATCGGGAGCGGGCGGCGGCGCGACCGTCGTCGGGCTGGCCATCACCCAGCTGGACGGCGCCCCGTACTGGCTCACGTTCAACATCGGTGACTCGCGGGCGTACTGGTCCTTTCACGGGGCGCTCGTGCAGATCAGCGTCGATCATTCCTACGTGCAGGAGCTGGTGGATGCCGGCAAGCTGGAGCGGGACGAGATGCGCCGGCACCCGCAGCGGAACGTGATCACCAGGGCGGTGGGCCTTGTCGGCGACGGCGAGCCGGACTGCTGGCTGGTCCCCGCTAGGCAGGGTGAGCGGCTGCTGCTGTGCACCGATGGGGTGACCGGGGAGCTCAGCGACGCCGACATCGGTGCCATCCTGTCCGCCCAGGTCGATCCACAGCGCGCGGCCGACACCCTGATCGCGGCTGCGGTGCGGGCCGGCGGTCGGGACAATGCGACGGCGTTGGTGGTCGATGTGCTGACGGTCGCCGGTAATTTCCCGGAAGGGATCACCGGGCGCAGCGAGCTGCGGGAGGATCTGGAGAGAACCATGCCGCACGGAATTCCTGGGGAGCGCCCTGCATGAGCCCTGTAGTCGGGTATTTGTCCGGTGACCGCTGGCTGGTGGCCGGCGACACCGCGGTGGTGCAGCTCGCCGGGGAGTCATCCGACGCCATGCGCTGGTGGCCGGCGGTCCGCGGCGGTGCCGATGCCGCTGCGGTGATCGGACAGGTTCATAGCGACGGGGTGCTCGGCTCGCGCACCCCGCTGGCGATCGTCTGTATCGAGCCGAGCACAGACGTTGAGCCAGCGGCAGCCGCTGAACCGGCTGCAGCTGAGTCTGCTGCCGCCGCCGAGCCCGCGGCCGGCCGTCGGGTGCGGGTGCTGGTGCAGGGCGATGCCACAGCGGTGGTGGAAACCGTTGCTGGGCAACGGGTGCCGGTCTCCGGTGTGGACCTGTTGACCTGGTCCGAGGTGCTGATCGAGGGCGCGGCGGTGGTGTATCTGCAATGCGACGAACCGATGCCGGCAGCGGCCGATCTGCTACCGATGCCGGCCGGCGTCGTTCGGGCAGGCGTCGTCCGCTGGCAGCTGGCCGAGATGGCTGCCACGGTCGCGGCGCCGGTGCGGGCCGTGATTCCTGTCGATCCCGACGCCACCCAGAACGTCCCGGACATCGACGATGAACCGGGCCACGACGATCACGCCAATCCCGCCGATGACACCAGTGCCGGCGACGACACCAGTGCCGACCACTACGACGACGAATACGACGACGACGGCGAGGTGCAGAGCGAGGACAGCGCTCTGTTGACAGCCGAGGACGTCCCGGCGCCGGCGAGGCACTCGCCACCGCCTTCGATGGCTGCGGACAACCGCTTCCCGTCGATCAGTCCACCGCCGTTCTCGCCGCCGCCGTTCGTCCCGGTCCCGACCAGCCTGCCGCCGATCCGTCCGGCCAATGGCAGCCCAGCGGCCTCGGCGTCAAGGGCCGCGCCCGGCGGAGATCACGACGGCCACACGCAGCTGGCTGCCGACGTCGGTGTCGACCAGCAGTCATCGCCGCCGCCGGCCGCCGGTCCCGGCCCCGGCCACGGTGCTGGCCAGGTATACGCGGTGCTCTGCCCTTCCGGACATGCCAACGCCCCGCATTCGGTCAGCTGCCGGGTCTGCGGCGCGGCGATTCCTGCCGCCGAACCGGTGATCGCGCAGCGTCCGCTGCTGGGCCGGATCCGGTTGTCCACCGGTCCGCTGGTGGACATCAACCGTCGGGTGGTGATCGGCAGGGCACCGTCGGCGTCCAGGGTGACGTCCAGTGAGCTGCCGCAGCTGGTGACGGTCCCCAGCCCCCAACAGGACATCTCCCGCTCGCACGTCGAGGTGCGCGCCGAGGACTGGCATCTGGTGGTCGCAGACCTGAACTCCACCAACGGCACGGTGATCCGGGCACCCGGTCGACCGGAGCAGCTGCTGCACCCCGGTCAGGCCGTCGTGGTCCAGGCAGGATGGACGATCGACCTCGGTGACGGGGTGTCGTTCGTCGTCGAGCGACCGACATGAGCCGTCGGCCGCCAGCGCCGCCGCCGACCCTGCCCGGATACGCGGTCAGCAAGCTGCTCGGCTCCGGCGGCTTCGCCGATGTCTACCTGTACGACCAGCAGCTGCCGCGCCGGTCGGTGGCCGTCAAGGTGTTGGTACCGGGGCTCGCCGACGGTGAGTTGCTGGAACAGTTCGATGCCGAGGCGAACCTGATGGCGGCACTGTCCACCCACCCGGCGATCGTCACCATTCACCAAGCGGGCATCTCTGCCGAGGGCAGGCCGTACCTGGTGATGGAGTACTGCTCACGGCCGAACCTGTCCGCCAGGTATCGGGCAGAGCGGATCGGGGTGCCTGAGGTGTTGCGGGTCGGCGTCCGGCTGGCCGGCGCCGTCGAGACCGCCCACCGGGCCGGCATCCTGCATCGTGACATCAAACCGGCAAATGTGCTGACCACCGATTTCGGTCACGCGGTGTTGTCCGATTTCGGCATCTCGGTGCAGAGCACCACCGCCCGGGCCCAATCGTTGGGCGGCGCGTCGGTGGGGATGAGCATCCCGTGGACGGCGCCCGAGGTCCTGGCCCAGGAGGTCGGTGGCGACGAAAGAGCAGACGTCTATTCGCTGGCAGCCACCCTGTACACGGTGCTGGCCCGCAGGTCGCCTTTCGATCGGCCGGGCGGCTCGAACTCTTCCGCCGACCTCATCGGCCGGATCCGCAGCGCGCCGTTGCCGCCGCTCGGCCGCAGCGATCTTCCGGCCGGCCTGGAAAGGGCGCTGGCCAGGGCGATGGACAAGAACAGGGCGGCCAGGTACGCCACCGCGCTGGACTTCGGCCGGGCCCTGCAGCAGATCGAGGGCGAGCTGCGGCTGGCGCCGACGCCGATCGACGTGCTGGACGAGCACCTGGCAACCGCGGACGAAGAACTCCGCGACACCCCGGCCACCAGGATTAGGGCGCTCACCGTCATCGAACCGGAAGCGTTGCAGGCCAAAGGTTTTGCCCCGCCGCTCCCGGGCGGCCTTGCCGGGCCGCCGCCGATGGAGATACCTCGTTACCAGCTGCCGACCGGTCAGCAGCGCGGCAAGCAACTGCCGCGCTCGCCGCGCGGGTGGCACGGCCAAGCGCTGCCGGCCGGCAACTCGGCCGGCCCTGCGCCGCAGACTGCCGGATCCCAGCGACGCTCGCCGGTGCCGTTGCTGGTCGCCGGCAGCCTGTTCGCGGTGGCGGTGGCGCTGGTGACGGTGTTGATCGCGACCAGGGGAGCGGGCAGCGGCCCGCAGCCCGTCCAGCAGGGAACAGGGCTGCCCTCCGGATCCCATCTGGCGGCCGTGCCACCCCCGCCGAGCGCCGTGCAGGATCTGGCGGTGACGGTGTCCGACGGCAAGGCGATGTTCAGCTGGCACAACCCGAATACCGATGCCGGTCTGTACTACCAGTGGAAACGTACCGATGCGGCGGCCGGCGAGGACAGCAAGGTGCACAACACCGACGCCAGCACGATAACGATTCCCGCGGCGTCGGCCTGCATCCAGGTCAGGGTGATCAACCAGAGTGGCCAACCGTCCGATCCGGCCGACAAGTGCACCCCGGAGTGACAGGATCGTCCTGGGAGAGATGCTTCGGGGACATGACGAAATGGGGCCGGCCCGGTGACGATGCACGTGGAGTTCTGCGGCGAGTGGACGCAGCTGGGGGAGGACACCCCGTTCACCATCGGTCGCGGTGGTGATCTGCAGATCGACGATAACCCTTACCTGCACCGCCATTTCCTGCAGATCTCGATGCACGATGGCCTCTGGTGGCTGACGAACACCGGCACCCAACTGTCGGCGACGATCAGCGACAGCGCCGGCTCCGTGCAGGCCTTCTTGGCTCCTGGGGCCAGGTTGCCGTTGGTCTTCGCCAATACCACCGTGTTGTTCACCGCCGGGCCGACCACCTACGAGCTGAATCTGGTTGGTAGCCAGCCGGCCTTCGACGTCAGCGCGACGGCCGACGGCGCCACCTCCGGCGAGACCACCATCGGCCCGGTGTTGCTGACGGACTCGCAGCGGGCGGTGATCGTGGCGCTGGCCGAGCCGCTGTTGCGCAGGGACGGCACCGGGACCAGCGCGATGCCGTCATCCAAGGAGGCGGCGGCCAGGCTGGGCTGGGAAATGACCAGGTTCAACCGGAAACTCGACAACGTCTGCGACAAGCTCGATCGACGCGGAGTTCGTGGATTGCGCGGTGGTCCCGGTCAGCTGGCCACCAACAGACGGGCCAGACTGGTCGAACATGCAGTGGCCTCCAGAATGGTCACAGCGCAGGACCTGAAGTTGCTCGACATGCAGCTCTGAACTCCGCTGTTGCCGGACCGGAATGCATTCAGCGCAGAGCCCCCGAGCGGCTGTGAGGTTGGCCGATCGGCCACCGACTGCCGCCCGGGTGTGGGATTCTTGTGCTTCTGGAACCTGGGGCGGCGATGCTGCGTCCCAGCAGGGGCGTGAGGGTCGGCGTTCGGAGGCCCTGTCAGTGTCGAGTCGCGTCAGGCGACGTCAGGAGAATCTGTGCAATCTGGAGTGGCCCGCCGCGTGCTGGCGGTTGCCGTCACCGTGGTGATGGGGCTGATCGTCGGCACCATCAGCGTCTTCGCGGCCCGCTCCCCCGGATACACCAGCACCTCGGTCGACACTCAGCGACGGGCAGCCTGGGTTACCAGCGCCAAGGATTCGATGGTCGGGCTGCTGAACCAGCAGACAGCCGAAGTGCAGTCACCGGTGTATCTGGAGAACCCGAACGTCGACCTGCTGCAGCAGAACAACACGGTGGTGGTCGTCGACCGGAAACAGCACACTCTGCGATCGATCGACCCGGCCACTGCCATCGCTTCCGGCAAGCTGGTGCTGCCGGCCAAGACGTCCGTCGCGCTGTCGGAGAGCACTGTCGCGGTCGCCGACGAGAAGACCGGCGACTTGTGGACCGTGCCGAGCGCCGGCCTCGGGAGCGGCGATTTGACCACCGTGAAACCGAACGCACGGACCGCGCCAGGGGCCGTCGTCGCGGTGTCCGGTGATGTGGTGTTCACCGCCTCCCCCGCAAGCGCCACCCTGACCTCGCTGCCCTCCGGTGCCGACGGCTCCACCCAGACCCAGACCGCGGCCCTCCCGGGTGGGAAGCTGTCAGCGGCTACCGCTGCGGTGCCCGATCCGGTGCAGCTGGCAACCGTCGGCAGCATTCCGGTGGTCCTGGACACCATCACCAACCGGCTGGTCTGGGGCGACAAGTCGATCACCCTGCCGGCCGACAGCAAGGGCGTGATGCTGCAACAGTCGGGTGCTGCCAGCAATGTGGTGCTGGTGGCCACCGACTCGGCGCTGCTGCAGATCACCCTGTCGAACGCTGCGATCGCCAGCCAGCCGATCGAGAACCCGGGGCCGGCCGCCCAGCCGGTCTGGGTCGACGGCTGCGCCAACGGCGCCTGGGACGGTCAGCGGCCCAGCTACCTGTCCTGGTGCGGAACCACCGTCATCAGAAGGAGCATCCCGAAGGCCAGCGCCGACGGTCAGTTGGTGTTCAGGGTGAACGGCGCGACGGTGGTGCTCAACGACGTCGCCTCGGGCGACATCTGGGTGCTCGGCAGCGACCTGACGTGGATCAACAACTGGGACCAGATCCGCGCCCAGGACGACAACACTGCCAACGCGGACGCCGGCGACCGGGGCGCGGCCGACAAGCTGACCTCCGCCCGTTCGGACTGCACCGGCGGGATCGCCCCGGCCACCCCCAAGGACGACGCGTACGGGGTGCGGCCAGGCAAGCCGCGGGTGCTGAATGTGCTGGACAACGACGGCTCGTCCAGTTGTGCCATCTCGGTGATCAGCAAGGTGACCGCACCGCAGGGCAGCGGCGTCAGCGCGGCAGTGGTGAACGACGGCAAGGCGATCCAGCTCCTGCTACCGCCGGCCGACACCGCGCCGGTCACCCTCACCTACACGGTCGACGACGGTGCAGGTCATACCGCCACCGCCGACGTCAAGGTCACCGCTGTCACCGACCCGACACCGGTCAGGCCGGTCCAACTGCGAGACTCGTCAACGGTCGTCATCGTCGGTGGCACCGTCACCAGCGACGTGCTCACCGACTGGTCCTCGCCCAGTGGTGACGACTTGTTCCTGACCGGAGCCTCCAGCAACAATCCGGACGACCGAATCTCTTACAGCCCCAACGGCAACATCACCGTCGTGGATGCCGGCACGGCGGGCTCGGCGAAGAAGACCATCTCGTACACCATCTCCGACGGGGTGAACGCGGTGCCGGGGAAGATGACGGTCGAAGTGCTCGCCGATGCCTCAGCGACCCCCGTCGCCTCTCCGGTGCTGGCCACCGGCACCGTCGGACAACCCATCTCGATCAGGCCGCTCGACTCGGTGTTCTGGCCGGGCACCGAGGATCTCACGCTGTCCAAGGTGGCGGCGCAGAAGTCGACGCCTGCCGGGCTGGCGGTGGAGCCACATCTGCAGGCAGGAACCGTGACGGTGACCGGTTCCCGGCCAGGCAGCTACTACCTCGACTATCAGGCGGCTGCCGGCGACAAGGTCGCCAACGGCGTCATCAGGGTGATGCTCACCGCACCGTCGGCGCAGACGGCCGCGCCAGTGACGATGACCAAGGTTGCCTACCTCCCGACCGGTGGTGAGACGCTGGTCGATCTGACCAGGGACGACAGCCTCGCGTCCGGCGGAATCGTTGCGGTGCAACAGATCTCGGCGCCCGCGGGATCCGGCCTTGTGCTGCAGCTGATCGATATGCGGCTGGCGAAGATCTCGGCGCGGCGGGGGCTGCCGTCCGGCGGGCTGTGGGTGCCGTACACGGTGTCGGCCGGCGGACCGTCGGCCACCGGCTGGTTGCACGTGCTCGAGGTGGCGCAGCCCGCCCTGCCGCTCTCGCCGACGGCATCGGCCATCTCCGTCTCGGTGCGGACCGGAGACGCCGTCACCATGCCGATCGCCCAGCACGCCATCGATCCCGGCGGCCAGGCCCTGCGGCCGGCTCCCATCCAGCCGGGCGCCATCGCCGCCGGCCAAGGATTGCTGTTCACCACCGCGGACTCGATCAGATACATCGCGCCGGCGACCGGCCCGACTGCCGCCGGCACCACCCTGCACACCCAGTACACCGTGCTGAACACCGCCGGTAAGAGCGCTTCGGCGAAGCTGTCCATCACGGTGGTGCCGCGCGGCGCGAATACCGCACCACAGACCCCCAGCCAGGCGACGGCCAGGGTGTTCGTCGGTGGCACCGTCGACATCCCGCTGTCGCTGGACGGGATCGACCCGGACGGTGACTGGGCCATCGCCTCCGACATCGATCAGGCGCCGAACCTGGGGCTGGCCAGCATCTCCGGCAGCTCGACGATCCGCTACAGCGCCTTCGGCAAGGCCGGATCCGATCAACTCAGCTACACCGTTACCGACCCGTTTGGCGGCACCGCCGCCGGAACGGTGAAGGTGCTGGTGGTTCCGCTGCCCAAGATCGCGGATCCGCCGGTGCTGTCCGACCTGCAGGCTTCCGTCGCACCAGGTAAGTCCATCGCCGTCGACGCTCTTGCCCAGGCCACCGACCCCGACGGGCTGGCCGTCTCGTACGCCGCGAAACCGCTACAACTGGTCAGCGACAGCACCGGCGTGGACGCCGCCGTGCTGAACAACATCATCGTCATCAAGGCCGGCCCCAAAGAAGGTAGCTACCCGATCCAGGTGACGGTGCAGAACTCGTTGCAGCGCACCGCCACCGCCACCCTGACGGTGAAGGTGAGCAGGAACGCTCCGAAGATTCCCCCGACGGCACAGGATGTGCTGGTGACCGACGCGATGATCAACGCCGGCAAAATCGCTGCTGTGGTGGACGTTTCCCCGTACCTCACGAATCCGGGCGGGCTGCCGGCCGAGCTGAAGGCCGAGGTACCAGCGGTATCGGCCGGAAGACTCACCCTCACGGGTGTCCGTTCGGTCAGCGCGGAAGTCACCGATCAACGCCAGGTGCTCGCCTACCAGGTGAGGAACGCAGAAAGCCTGTCGGCCAACGCTTTCCTTGTCGTCCCGTCCCGCAGCGAGCTGAATCTGCCTCCACTGCCCAAGACCGGTACCCAGGTGGCCCCGCAGGACCCCGCCAAGGACCCGAAGGCGAAGACCCCGGTGAAGAGTCCGGCGAAGAAGCCCGAGGTGTTCAAGCCGACGGTGCTCAAGGAATTGGTGGTCGACGCCGGCACCACCACCGAAGTGAAGATCGGCGACTACGTCGGCGGGGGCAAGGTGGGCCGGCCGGTGACGTTGTCGGCGTCCGGCGCCGACAGGGCGACCACCGGAACTCTTGCCCGCAAGAGTGCCTCAAGGCTCCAGTGGACAGTGCCGATCGACGCCGGCGGCGGGGCAGCTTTGAATGTCGTCGTCAGCGACGGCGCCGGCAAGCCGGTGGTCGTCGCCGTTCCGGCGACCATCAGGCCGAAAACGCCTGCGGCGCCGCAATTGCAGGGTCAACAGCTGCAGGTAGAAGCGGGCCGGCAATCCGACCCGGTGTCGCTGCTGTCGTTGGTGACCTATGACAGGGACAAGCTGGCCAACTTGAGGTTCACCGGCCCGAGTGGTGGAGGCTCCGGCATCACCGCCGGCCTGACCGGCGGACGATTGGTGGTCAGCGC
>JALYXB010000125.1 GCA_030947305.1 Actinomycetota bacterium
CAGTGCTCGTCGGCGAAGTCCTGGCAACGGCCGGGCAGCGCGGCGCAGCCGCGGCCGCGCTGTCTGACGCGGGTAGCTCACTTTCGGATCCGGATGGCGGTCCACAGCACTCTTCATTGTGCGGTCCCTGCTACCGGGTGGGTGTATCCGGGTGATCACCGAAGGTGGGGGACCGCGGCCCTGGCCTGAAGTCGGGGAGGCCAGGGCCGCAGGTCGGCCACTCTCCCCCGGGCCGGCTTTGACAGCATGTAGCGGGTGACGAGCCCGCCGAGCCTCAACAGCGAGATCGCCAGGCTGGCCGTTCCCGCCCTCGGCGCCCTGCTCGCCGAACCTGCCTTCCTGCTGGTCGACTCGGCGATCGTCGGGCACCTTGGGGTGGCTCAACTCGCCGGCGTCGGAGTGGCCTCCGCGGTGCTGACCACCGCTGTCGGACTGTCGGTGTTCCTAGCGTACGGCACCACCTCGCAGGTCGCCAGGCTGCTCGGCGCCGGCGACCTGCGGCGGGCGCTGTCCCTCGGCATGGACGGCATCTACCTAGCCATCGGTATCGGAGTAGTGCTGGGGCTGCTGGGGATTCCCAGCGCTGCCGCGTTGATGCGGGCCCTCGGTGCCGATCCGATCGCCGGGCAGTTCGGCGCCAGGTATCTGCTTTGGTCACTGATCGGACTGCCCGGAATGCTGGTAGTAATGGCTACCACCGGGGTGCTGCGCGGGCTGCAGGACACCAGGACTCCGCTGCTGGTCGCTGTTGCCGGCGCCGTCATCAACGTCGGGCTGAACTTGCTGCTGGTACTGGGTTTTCACTGGGGCGTCGCCGGCAGCGCGGTCGGCACCGCCACCACCCAGACGGCGATGGCGGTTTCCCTCGGGATCCTCGTGCTCCGTCATGCCCGGGCCCACTCGGCGAGCCTTGGCCCCGACCTGGCCGGCATCCGCGGTGCCGGCGCCGCTGCCGTTCCACTGCTGATCCGGACGGTGGCGCTCCGGGTCGGCATCTTGACTACCACCGTGGTCGCTGCCAAACAGGGCCAACTGGCACTGGCCGGGCATCAGGTGGTGAACATCATCTGGAACTTTCTGGCGTTGGCGCTGGACGCCTTGGCGATTGCTGCACAAGCGTTGACCGGTAAGGCATTAGGTGCTGGCGATGCGCCAGCCGTCCGCCACATCACCGACGCGATGGTTCGCTGGTCACTGGCCAGCGGCGCCGCGATCGGGGCCGTCATCCTCGTCGTTGCACCCTGGGTCGGGCAGCTGTTCACCCCGGACCCGCTGGTAGCGCACGCAATCGGAATCACCCTGGTAGTGGTCGCCATCGCCCAACCGGTCGCCGGCTACGTGTTCCTGCTGGACGGTGTGCTGATCGGCGCGGGCGATGGAAAGTACCTGGCCTGGAGCGGAACTGCCGCCGTGCTGGTATATCTGCCGTTCGCGACCCTGGTCGCCGCCCGCGCTCCGGGCGGCCCAGTCGGGTTGCTCTGGCTGTGGATCGCTTACACCGCGGTTTATCTGGTCGCCCGGGCGGTGGCGCAGGGAGTCCGCTACCGCGGCGATCGATGGCTGGTGACCGGGAGCTGACTGGCTTGCATCTCGGGCAGTCCCGCATAGTTGACGGGTGAGCCACCAAGAATCGGGCACTGCCGGCGCAGCCATCGACACGCTGGCCAGGACCGTTCCGGATTTCCCCACCCAAGGGGTGCTGTTCCGCGACCTGACCCCGCTGTTCGCCGACGCCGACGCGCTGCGGCTACTCGGCGACGCGCTGGCCGAGCTGTGCGGACCGGCCGACCTGTACGCCGGGATCGAGGCACGCGGGTTCGTGTTGGGCGCCGCAGCAGCCGTCGCGGCCGGCAAGGGCATGATCACCATTCGCAAGCCGGGAAAACTACCGGGCGCGGTGATCGGCGAGAACTACGCGCTGGAGTACGGAACAACCCGGCTCGAGCTGCAGCCGGACGATGTTCCGGACGGGTCGAGGGTGGTCGTCATCGACGACGTGCTGGCGACCGGCGGCACGGCAGCGGCGGCAGTACGGCTGCTGCAGCGAGCCGGCGCCAGCGTCACCGGGGTTGCGGTGGCGGTCGAACTGGCCGAGCTGGGTGGGCGGGCCACCCTGCCGCCCGGCGTGACGGTCGGAGCGATCCGCCGGTTCTGAATCCAGTTGACCCTCACCCGAGGTGAGGACTTAGCGTGCTGGACGCTGGGCCGCGCCGTGCGGGCCACCTCGATGACGAAGCGGGAGCGATGACCACCCATCAGATGGCGCAGACCGCATCGGACCGCCAGGAGATCCGGCGAGCAGATGACGACGAACTGCTCGGGTTCGTCAGCCACTACGCCGGAGCGTTTCGGGCGACCACCGTCTTCGGCGGTCTGCTCGGCGAGCATCCCGATGCCGACAGCGCCGAGCGCCAGCTCAGGGATAGTGGCCTGTCCAGCCTGGCCGAGCGGTGGTGGATCTACTCCGACGATCATTGGCAGCGCTGCTGGCTGATCGAGGCCTCCCCCGAGCGGGTGATCGCGGTGATCGCCACCCACGCGTTCCAGGCGCAGCCGCAGGTGGTTCCGGCCGGCACTCCGCTGCAGTTCACCGAGCCTGCCGAGGGCTGAGGCAAAGGGTCACTGCGGGATCGCGACGTTTACCACGCCGGCCCACATCGGCGCGATGTCGAGGGCGACCGCCGGGGCCGGGTGGGCATCCGTGCCGACCAGCGCGTGTAGTCGATTGGTCAGCAGCACCGCGACGGTACCGGTCGCAGGGTGGGCCAGCAATCTGGTGCCGGTATAGCCGGAGTGCCAGACTGCTGGCCCGCTGTCGAACTCCCGGGTCCACCAGCCCAGGGCCTGGTCGTTCGGGCCTGGTTGCAGGAAGCGGGCCACCACGTCGCGGCCGGCGGGATACTCGCCGAAGCCGAGCAATCCATGGCCGAACGTCAGCAGATCGTCAGCGGTTGAGAAGAGCCCGGCGTGCCCGGCGACGCCACCGAGAGCATGAAAGGCGTTGCAGTCGGCCACTTCTCCGATCAGCAGCCGTTCGCGCCACCCGGTGAACTCGCCACCGATGATCACCGGATACGGCTCGCCGGTGGCGATCATCCGCCGCTCGATCTCATCGCCGGGCGAGGTGGCTGCGACAGGCCCGCAAGGTTTTGGGGTACCGGGCGGGCGAAATGCGGTGTCCGTCATGCCCAATGGACCGGTCACGAGCTCGGCGACGGCTTCGGTGAGCCCGCTGCCGGTCACCTTCTCCGCGACAGCGCCGAGCAGGATCAGCCCCAGGTCGGAGTAGCGACGCTCCGAACCCAACGCCCCGGCCGGCGGCAGCCGCCGAATCAGCTCGACCGAGTCGGCAAGGGTGGACGTCTGCTGGTACAGCGGCTGCCATGGTTGCAGCCCGGCGGTGTGGGTGAGCAGGTGAGTGAGGGTCAGGTCGGTGTTCGGCCAGTCGACGAATCTGGCCAGCGGATCGGCGGGGTCGAGTTCGCCCAGTGCCGTCAGCGCCATGACCAAGGTGGTGGTGCCCACCACCTTGGTCAGCGAGGCCAGGTCGAACAGGGTGTCGCCCGACATCGGGGTGCCGTCGACCGAGTTGGCCAGCCCGGCCACGGCTCGGGCCGTCGGCTGTCCTCGAACCGAAATCGCCGCCACCGCACCAGGTGTCAGCCCCGACTCGATCCCGGCCTGCAGCACCCCTTCAAAATCAGTCATGCTGCATGTATAACAACCGGTTGGTGCGGGTGGGCGCTGGCCCCGAGGGGCAGCAGCCAACCGAGCACGAAGGGCGATGCCGATCGCGTGCTCGTCCGGCGATGGGGTCGCCAACTCGACGCTGATGACGATGATCGCCAGCATTTGCCCGACGTGACGATGCGGACCACCGACGAGTTCGGGGCACCGGCAGATACCAAGGAGGCCATCGCGTTCGCGTTGATCGGCTTTCTTTCCGCGCACGGACTTCCTGACAACGTGCCGTCCTGTACCGGTGCCGCCGGTCCACGCGTACTTGGCACCCTGACAGCGGGCCGCGACGGGATTCCGGCCTGGCCGACGGCGGCAGCGCCCGCCCGGCTGGTGTGATCGTGATAGGTGCAGTGAAAGCTGTGACCGATGGACGGAGCACCGTGGGTCGTCGTCCTCACTACAGCGATCGGCGCGGCCGCCGGCAGAGCCGACTCTCCCGCTCTCATGAGGACTCGGTGAGGGACTGCCTGCCCAGCACGATCGCCAAGGTCAGGCGTTCGGCGTCCTCGGTGGCCGGTTCGGTGGAGTAGACCATGATCCGTAGGTCGTCGCCGGCGACGACGAGGGTGTCGCAGTCGAGGCCGATGCGCCCGACCTCGGGATGGTCGATGAACTTATGCCTGGAGCGATCCTCGTGCGACTTGATGTCGCCGGAGCTCCAGAGTCCGGCGAAGCGTGGGCTCTGCCTGAATAGCTCAGCCACCAGGCGTTGCACCCGCGGGTCGGCCGGATACCTCGCGGCGGTCAGCCGGAGGTCGGCAACCAGTCCTTCCTGCTGCTCAATCAGCTGCAGCGGGGTCTGCATCGCAAACGGACCTGGACCCACCAGGTTGCGCCAGATGGCGTTGCGTTCGATACCGCGCCAGCCCGACGCACCGCTGAGCGCGTCGTAGGCCCGGTTGGCGTCGATGAGAGTCCACATCGCGTCGTAGACGGCCACGGGATTTCCCGAGAGCCGATCGAGCAGGCGCTGCATGCTGGTTGGAATGCGCTGGGACACCGTCTGGCGGCCCGGGGGCAGCTGGCCGCCGAGCCGGAACAGAAGTTCCCGCTCGGGGTCGGTGAGGCGCAGCGCGCGGGCGAGCGCTTCGATGACCTGAGTCGACGGCGAGGTCGCCCGACCTTGTTCCAGTCGAGTCAGGTAGTCGACGGAGATACCGGTGATCCCCGCCAGCTCTTCACGGCGTAGCCCTGTCGCCCGACGGCGTCCGCCGGCCGGTAACCCCACTGCCTCCGGGGATGCCTTGTCCCGCCAGCGGCGCACGGCGCGGCCGAATTCTTGACCTTCCACGTGCACAAGTCTCCCCGTCGCGGCGGCTCGGTGTGGTGGCCCTGTCAGTCCTACGACACCCAGACAACTGGCTGGATCCCACCCCGGCGCCGAAGGTGGACGCATGACAACCACACTCGTCACCGGGGCGAACAAAGGCCTCGGCAAAGAAGTCGCGCGCCAGCTCATCGCTGCCGGGCACACGGTCTACCTCGGAGCCCGCGACGAGCAGCGCGGTCGCGCCGCCGCCGCAGAACTCGGTGCCCGCTTCGTCCAGCTCGACGTGACCGACGACGCCTCGGTCGCGGCCGCGCTCGCCCTGATCGACGTCGAAGGCGGCCTCGACGTTCTGGTTAACAATGCCGGCATAGCCAAGCGCGCCGGAGGTGCCGAGGCGCTCGACGGACCCAGCGCGCTCGAGGTGTTCGACACCAACGCGGTGGGGGTCATCCGCGTCACCGAGGCCGCCCTTCCACTGTTGGTCAAGTCCGCGAACCCGGTCGTGGTGAACGTCTCGAGTGCGCTGGGTTCATTCTGGGCGACACACGAACCGTCCCGGCCCGCCTCCCACTTCTCCTCGATGGTGTACGGCTCGAGCAAGGCAGCCGTCTCCATGATCACCGTCCAATACGCCCATGCCATGCCCGCCGTCCGGTTCAACGCTGTCGAACCCGGCATCACCGCTACCGAGCTCGGCGGTGGCGGCGTCGAGAGCCACCCGGGCCGTCCAGTCGACGTCAGCGCGCAGATCGTCGTCAAGCTCGCAACTATCGGTAAGGACGGCCCCACGGACACCTTCCAAACCGACGACGGGGTGCTGGGCTGGTGATCGCGTGATCCAAGCTGCGTCTTGGCAGCAGAACCGTTGTCAGTGCTCCAGCTCGACGTCCGACGGTGTCTTGTCCGGCCGCAGCCCACGCCAGGATGCCATCCGCAATCGGTAGTCCGGCGTCCACTCACCGAATGTCACCTCGCCCACCAGCGCGGGTTCCACCCAGACCGCGTCCCGAGCATCCGCGGCCGGGACGTCGTCCACCGGGCACCGATCGGCCGGTGTCAGCAATTCCACTAGCTCGTCGAGCGCGCGATCGGAGAACCCGGTACCGACGCGCCCGGCGTACCGCAACCCCGAATCGCCCGGCACCGCAACCAATAGCGAACCGATGCCACCCGATCGTCGACCGGCCCCACGCCGCCAGCCGATGATCACCACTTCCTGCATCCGCAAGTTCTTGAGCTTGAGCCAATGCCCACTGCGGGTACCCGGCCGATAGATCGAGTCGCCGCGTTTGGCGACGACACCCTCCCAACTCTGTTCCCTGGTGAATCGCACCGCAGAGGCCAGGTCGCCATCAAGCGCCGCCGGGACTTCGACATGATCGCCGGCCAGTTGCAGCGCTGCCAGCAACCTGCGCCGGGTGTCATAGGTCTTGCGCAGCAACGAGATTCCGTCGATCTCCAGCAGGTCGAAGGCGTAGTAGCTCACCGGAACGTCGCGGGTGGCGCGGGCGATCATCACCGGCGAGACCAGGTTCATCCGTTGCTGTAGCAGCGGGAAGCTGGTGCGGCCGTCCGGCTCGAGCGCCACGATCTCGCCGTCCAGCACTGCGGAATGGCCGTCCAACAGCTCGGCAATCTCGGCCAGCTCCGGATAGCCGGCCGTCATGTCCCTGCTGGATCGACCGATGAACCGCGGCCGGCCGTCGCGGACCTCTGCCAGCGCCCTGATGCCGTCCCACTTGCCTTCGAACCGCCATTGGGCAGGGTCGGTGATGTCGGAGACGTTGCCGGCCGTTGCCAGCATCGGAAGCAGCCCGGACGTCGAGGTGGAAATCTTCGTCCGGTCTACTGAAGCCGGCTCGTCGAGCGCCTTCTCGCCGCCGGCAAAACCGCCGGCCGCCCGGTCGCCGTCGGAAGCTGCCGGTTGGCCGCCCCTGCTGAAGTCCTTGCGCACGACCCGCCCACGAGGGCCTTCCAGCGGATCGGCCCAGCGATGGGGACCGTGCTTCTTCTCGCCATTTTCCCCGCCGCCCATTGCCGCGATTGCATACGCAGCCGCCGCCGCCTTGGTATCGGCGTCGGGTCCGGCGGCCACCGGCCGCGCCGACTCGATCCCCGCCCCCACACCCTCGCCGTCAACTGGGCTGAACCCCTCACCGAAGT
>JALYXB010000142.1 GCA_030947305.1 Actinomycetota bacterium
GCAGGATCGAGCGCTGGGAACGCGGAGGCGTTCGCCGCGACCACTAACTGATCTTTCAGCTTCTCCTGGAACGTGGCGGGACGAGCCGCTCCGGGCGAGGCAACCGGCTGAACGCCGGCAGACGCGACCTGCACCAGCGGCGTATCAAATACCAGATACGTCGCCAACACCAGCGTTGCAACGGCACTAGCTACCAGTGTCGAATATCCGAGTCGCTTCATCACGTCCGGATCAAAATTGTCCCTGTATCGCACCTTTCTCATCTTCGACGAGCGCGGTTCCAACCAGGTGGACCGCCGAATCGGATCCTCAACGAAATGGAATCCAAGAACAGTGACGATCGCCATCACGGCAAGAATTGCGAGCAGCCTGGCCAAGTGCGGATCCGGGAAGTATGCTTCCATCAAGATGATGACCGGAAAATGCCATAGGTAAAGCGAATACGATATGTTTCCGATGTACTGGGTTATGGGGTTTGTCAGAGGCAGCAAAAGTCGGCTGCCGCCACTCATCCCGGCGCCGATCACCAACGCCGTCGATATGACCGGAAGCACTGCCCAGGGCGCTGGGAACGTAGAGTCCGGACCGATCATGACAACGCTCAAGGTAATGCCGAGCAATCCGACCCAGGAGAGCACAGGCTGGATCCGCACAGGCAACTTATCCAGTCGTGGTGCCAAAACTGCGAGCAGCGCACCTACCCCCAATTCCCACGCTCGGGAAAGGGTGGAGAAATAGGCACGGGTCGACTCCGTACTTGATTCCCACATCGCGAACGCGAAGCTCGCCGCAATAGCAATGAGCAATACACCCGCCAAGACTTGACGATGCGAGATGCGGCCGACTGCCAGCATACCTAACCCGATCACGGCTACCGGCCACACCAAGTAATACTGTTCCTCAACCGCCAACGACCAGAAATGCTGCAGCGGAGAAGTCAGGTTCTCATTGTTGAAGTAGTCGGTACCGGCAGCGGCAAAGTGCCAATTCGACATGAAAATCGATGACCATAAGGCATCGCCACGAATGATACCCGCTCGAATAGGGCGATAGATATAGTATGAGACACCGACTGTAGAAGCCAGTACCAGTACCGATAGCGGTATGATTCGGCGGATCCGGCGGCGGTAGAAGCCGGAATAGGAGATGCGGCCAGTGCGATCGCGTTCACGTAGCATCAGATCGGTAATGAGGAATCCCGAGATCACAAAGAAGATATCGACTCCGACGAACCCGCCTGATGGCGAGCTGACCAGATGATTGGCCACCACCAGCAAGACCGCGACGGCTCGCAGGCCTTGGATGTCCTTACGCAGTCCGCGTGGCAGCGAACGGCCCGGCGACGCCACCACTCCCACCGCCACGGATCCGCCTTTGCCGAGGCGCCCACGAGCTGTCAAGGATCGACAGCCCGCGGGCGACGCTTGCAGAGAGCTACGTAACGCCGGCTGTGGTGAGTATTGTAGCCACTATCGGGTCACCACTAGAGAATGCTCTTACTCGCTGTGAGCGTCAAGGCTTGCCGGTGCGAGAAGGCGGCAGGGGACAGAATCAGACGAGGTTCAGCCGACGAATCCGGGGCAGCACCTCTTCGCCGTACAGCTCGAGGAAGCGTGGCTGGTCGGTTCCGGGAGCGTGGAAGACAAGGTGGTTGAACCCAAGGTCCAGGTAGGTCCTGATCTTTTCTACGTGCTCGTCGGGATCGGTGGACACGATCCAGCGGGACGCTGCCCGCTCGACCGGCAACGCGTCGGCCAACCGCTGCATCTCGGTGGGGTCATCGACGTGCGTCTTCTCTTCGGGGCTGAGCGCAAGGGCCGCCCAATGTCTTGTGTCCTGCAGGGCTTTTTCCTTGTCGTGGTCGAAGGACACTTTCATTTCGATCAACAGGTCGATGTCCCCGAGGGTCCTGCCCCCCTTGCCTGCGCCCTCGGTCAGCGCCGGCAGCAGCGTGTCTGAGTAGAGCGCCGGGTCCTTGCCGGAGGTGGTGATGAACCCATCTGCCACCCGGCCGGCCAGCCTAGTGGCTGCCGGTCCGGATGCGCCGATGTAGATCGGCACCGGCTGCTCCGGCCTGTCATAGATGGTGGCCCTGTCGGTCGAGTAGTACGTCCCCTGGAAGGTGACCCGGTCCCGCGTCCATAGCTCCTTGATCAGCGCAACGGCTTCCTTCATCCTGGCGAATCGCTCCTTCCCGTCCGGCCACTGCAGACCGAGCGGGACCTCGTTCAGTGATTCTCCCGACCCGACGCCGAGGATGACCCTGCCCGGGTACAGCACCCCGAGGGTGGCGAACGCCTGGGCGATCACCGCCGGGTGGTACCGGAAGGTCGGTGTCAGTACCGAGGTTCCGAGCAGGATTCTCTGGGTCTTCGCGCCGACGGCCCCTAGCCACGGAAGTGCTGCCGGGGCATGGCCGCCATCATGCCGCCAGGGTTGGAAATGGTCGGAGACGAAGACCGAATCAAAGCCTGCCTGTTCGGCCAGCACCGCAAAGGCTGCTAGTTCGGTGGGCCCGAACTGCTCGGCCGATGCCTTGTATCCGAGTCGGAGAGCCATGAATTTTCCAATCGTCGAGTCGTCCCACCGTAGCCAGCATCAGGGTGCCGGACGGTCCCGGGTCCTGGTTGTCGGCGCCGATGCCGCGGTTCGACGGGGCTTCATTCGACGCGGCCTCCTTCGACGGAGCCTCAGCCGCCGATCACCACTTTGTCGGTTCCGGTCCGACCGAAGGTTTCCGGTGCGTAGACCATTTCGGCCCTGGTCGGCGGGGCGACGAAGGTCCCTGCGGTGGTTGCCCTCACCAGGTAGTGGTAGTCGTAGACGCCGCCCTGCAACTGGCTGGCGAATGCCTCGGCCCTGTCGTCGCGCAGGTTCTGGTGGTCGAACCAGGTCGAATACCAATCCATCGCTCCGGCCAGCTGCGGTGCAGTGGGGCCGAGGTCCTTCGGCGTCGTGGCCAGGTCGGGATTCAGGATCTGCAGACCGGCCGGCAGCGGGTCAATCAGAGCGACATGGGTGTGCGCGCTGCGACTCACCAGCCCCAGCGTCACCCGCACCCTGGCACCGGCCTTGATGTGCCATGTGCCGCCGCTGTCCCGGGTCACGTCCCCTGGCTTGTCGACCGCGGTGTAGGTGCGGCTCACCACGAAACCACGATCGAGCGGGACGAGCTTGAAGTCGGACGGCGCGCTCTGCAGTGCGAGACGGTAGAACAACGTGCCTGTCCCGGCGTTGCGCAGGGTGATGTCGGTAGTGCCGTCCTTGACCAATTCCCTGGTCGGGATCGAAACGACGGCGCGTTCGGTGGTGTGACCGGAGAAGGCGTGCTGCCCGGCGAATCGGTTGCCCAGCCAGATGCCCGCAACGAAATCGGGAGTGGCGCTCTCGAAGGCGTCATAGTAGTGGCGCAGCGCCAGCAGGATGAAGGCGTTCTCCTGCACGTTGTCCCAGCGACCACCCCTTTGTGCCGCCATCAACCCGGAGACGATCTTGCCGATCAGATCGCTGTCGGGCTTCACCGAGATCAGCGCATCCAGGATCAACCCATCGGTCCGCCGGTCCGACTGCAGTGTTGTCCAGGCATCGTCGGTGACCGCGTTGGTGAAGCTGACCGATCCGGCGTCATCGACGGCGGCGTTGTTCAGTATCTGCAGCAACGTCGCCCTGGTGCCGGCGTCCGTCACTACCGGCAGCAGCCAGGCCACCGCGTCCAACGGCAGCGCCTGCCCCCGATTGGCGACCAACGCCTGCGCTCCGGCCGAATCCCTTTGCCCGCCCTGCATTCGCACCCTGAGCGCGTAAGCCCGGAGGTTGTCGCGGGTGGCCGGACTGGCGGTCCTCGGGATGTGCGAGTTGATGTCGGCCAGGTACTGCATGGCCTGCCCGAGGCGGTCCGGAGGGACGGCGGAGCCGTACTTCTCGGCGACCAGCAGGGCCTGCTGCGCCTGGATCGAGTTAAACGGGTCCGACGTGTCGCCGCGCCGCCAATAGGGGAATCCGCCGTCGTCGTTCTGCAGGGCCAGCAATTTGCCGACATCGACGGCGACCAACGACTTCAGCGACGCGGCCGACGGCAGGCCGGGAGCGGAGAAGACCTGCAGCACATCGCCAACTGATCCGATCGCGATGATCTGGGCGGCCAACCCGTCCGAGCTGTCGTAGTCATAGTTGGCCAGGTAGCCGACGGCGTCGGTCAGTTGTTGCAGCGCTGTCGAGGAGGTGCTGATGTGCAGGCCACCAAACGCATCGACAACTCCCTTCGGTGCGCTGAGCGGCTGGCGAACCGTCTCGCCGCCGCGAACAGTGCCGTAGCTGGCAAAGGATTCCGTGGTGGCCGGGGTATATACCGGCAACTCGATGGTGGCGGCATCGGCGCTGTTTCCAGCGACCGCCGCCACCCGGAACTTCGCGGTCCCGGCCTGCACTGCCGACACCGCGAAGTCGACCTCGACCCTGCCGCGGGCGGGCACCGTCACCTGCCTGCCGGCCGGCCCGGTCAGCTTCAGGTTCGCGGCCTGGATCACCACGTCGGTGGTCAGTGCCGCCTCCGTCTGGTTCTGCACCAGCACCGGAAGCTGCAGGGCGTCGCCGAAGTTCAGGAACTGCGGGCCGGACGGGCGGACGGTCACCGGAAGCGCCGCTGTGATAGTCGACTCCGCGATGCCGAACTGGGCGGCCCCGGCAACCGCGACCACCATCACCCGGTAGCGGGTCAGGCTGTCCGGCAGCGGCACCTTGATGCTGGCCTGACCGCGCGCGTCGGTGATGGCGGAGGGGACGAACAGGGCCAGCGCGTCGAAGTTGGTGCGGTCAGCGATCGGAGGGCCGCTGGCCGATTTACCGGTACCGATTGACGCACTGTCCGACGCCGCACCACTCGCCGCCCGCTGCGGTGCACTCGACATTGCGGAGGCGGTGGGCGCTCCGGCTGCCGAAGACGCAGCGGATGACGAGCCGGCCTCACCCTGGGAAGGACTGAGCGGCAATTGGTCCGTCAGCGCGATGACGGAGCGACCGTAGAACGTGGTCAGCTGATTTCCCGATTGCGGGTAGAACGCCTGCAACGGATCCGGCAACTGCTGGCCGCCCAGCGCCAATACGGCTTCGTCGGCGACCACTACCTCGAACTCGCTGCCTGCCACCGGTTTTCCGTGCTGGTCTTTCACGGTCACGTCGAGCTGGGTACTCGCGCCGGGCGCGACAATCCGTTGCCGAGGCGTCGCTGTCACCTTCAGTGTCCGCGCCAGGGCAGAGACAGTCAGGTCGATACCGCCGGTCGCGTAGGCGGGGCGCGGCCGGGCGGTTCCGCCCGAATCGGCCGTCGATCGCGGAACGGTTCCGACAACCTCGATCGACGCAGTGACGCCTGGGATATCCGCCTCGGTCATCGGCAGTTCCACGACGGCCGCGCCGCCTTGCACCGAGAACCGTGAGGTCGAGGAAATGCCGTTGTGCAGCACCGTCATCAGGCCGCTGCCGGACCGGATCGGTGATTGCACCAACAGTTTGGCAGTTTGCCCCGGCTGATAATCCTTCTTGTCGGGAACCAGCGTCAGCTGTTGGCGCTGCACCGATGCGTCGATCGCACCCGCTGGCCCGGCGACCCAGCGGGTCAGTTGCGACCGACTGGTGCGCCCCTTGTTGTCGGTGACGGTCGCGGTGATCCGATAGGTACCGGCCGCCGGCGGGGTGAACCTGCAGTTCACCGGACGGGTGGTTGAGGTGACCTGGCAGCGCCGGGTATCAGACTCGGTGTCGACAGCGGCGCCGTTGGTAAAGGTGGTCGTTACCCTGCTGGTCCGAATATCGATCTTCAGCCCGGCGGTGGCGGCTCCGTCGATATTCGTGGCGATCGCTTGCACCGCAAGGTCTTTGCCCTGCGTCACGAAGGTGTCGGGTGAGGCGAGCCCGACGTAATAGTCAGCCGGATGCACCAAGAGGTTGTCGGTGCCGGCGATAGCTTGCCGGTTCACATCGGTGACGGTGGCCTGCGCGGTCACCGTCACCGGCAGACCCGCACTGGCCGCACCCAGGTTGCCGACCTTGACCTTGAGGTAGTTGCCACCCTGCCCGTCCGTGCTGCCGGAGAACTTCTCCACCTTGTCGGTGGTGGGGTCCGGCGGCTGGCAGCAGTCCGAGTACGGACCTGACGGCAACGAGCGGCCGGAGAACGAGCTTTTGCCGAAGCCGGAGTCGTCGAGCTGCCACCACGGGGTCCAGATGCCGAAGGTGAAGGTGTCCCAGCCGGCGGGGGCGTAGCGGGCGGGAGCGGTACGGACCTGCCAGTCCACCCGGGAGTCGCCCAGCGGCCCGCCGGCGTAGTAGCTGGCGTCGGCGGCCACCGTGAGATCGTCGCCAACGACATAGGGAGCCGGGCTCTCGCCGTGGACGCCCACCTCGAAGTCCGGGGTGCGGAAGTCGGCGATCTGGAAAGGATGGCCGAACGGATCGTTGGCCACCCCGCTGAGCCGGGTAAGGGTGAAATCGATCGAGGCACCTCCCAGGTTGGCACCACCAGGAATGCGCACGGTCAGATTGAAACCGCCCAACCTGCTGACATCCGTTGTGCCGTGACCGATGTCGATGCCATAGGCGTCATGCACGATGTAGGACACCTTGCTGCCCTGCGGCACCAGGCTCAACCCGCCGGCGACCGCGGAACTCTGGCGGCGTACCCAGCCCTTGACCGAGACGACCTCGCCCGGTCGGTAGGTCTGTCGGTCGTCGTTGACGTACCACAGCAGGCTGTCCTTGGTGGCAGTGGTGGCCCAGCTGTTGTTCCACATCGCCGATGGCAGCAGTGCTGTCTGGCTGCCCTTGGTAGCCAGCAGGGCGCCGGCACCGCCGCTGGTGAGGTCCATCGAGGCGATGCCGTTGGCATCGGTGGTGGCGGTGGCGGCGAGGGTGGCGCCGGTGCTGCTGATCAAGCTGACGGTGACGCCGGTCAGCGGGGAGCCGTCCCGCAGGTCGGTCGCCCAGGTCCGCAGCTGGGTCGAGTCGTTCAGTGCGTCCAGGCCGATGGTGGTCGCCTGCGCCCACGTCACGGTCGTCCGATTCTGCCAGTCGCCGTCCCCAAAGGTTTCGGCCTTGGTGGGATCGATCAACACCACGACATGACCAGTGCGGTTGAGCGCCGTCGACAAGTCGAGGTGGGTGGAAACCAACCGGTCCGGCGCCCCGTTGATGGTGACATCGCGGTCGACCAGCACCGGCCAGCCCGGCACAGCCGGACCCGCGGCCGACCCTGGTTCCCCTTGCATCAATTTCACGTAGTACCGCTGATAAGCGGCCCAGTCCGACGGGGACACCGCGAACACCCGCTCGCGGAACTGTTTGCGGTTGACCGTATTCACCGACAACGTCGGTGTGTCGACCATCGGGTCGAGGGTGGTGATCGCATTCGGGAACGGGTCCAGTCGGGGAGCTGCCTTGCCGATCCTGACGGCAACCTGTTTCACCGCGCCGAGTTTCTGGCCAAAAGTGTCGGTCAGGCCCGCCGGCACCGTCACCGTGTAAGTGGTGTCACCCTGGGTGTCACCGGTGATGTAAATGGTGTGGTCGGAGGCGCTGACGCTGGCCCCGCCCGGAATCTCCGGGCTGATCTTGATGGCGGTCGGATCGAAGGCCTTGCCGTCGAGTGCATTGTTGAAGGCCAGCACGATCGGTGACGAGGGCTGGCAGGCGCCACCGCCACAGTCGGTGTTGCCCAACGACAGTGCCGAATAGGTGTGCCCGGTGAATGTTGTGGCAGCGGCACTGCGTTCCGGGCCCTCCGCGGAGGGCATACCGGCACCGAAGGTCACAGTGATGGGTTGGTCGGTGGGCAGGTCATGCACTGGCCGGAAGGCGACGACCCGGCCGGCGGGTACGACGCTCGCCGTCTTGGCCGCGCCGGCATCGGCAGCAAGCTCAGCGCCGGTGGCCAGCCGGAATGGCTGTGACCGGCCGCCGGCCGTCACCGTCACCTTTTCCAGCACGGACCGTTGGCTCACCTTCTGGTCGAAGACCGCCACGAAGATCGGGTCGAGCTTCATCGACTTACCGGTGGGCTCGAAGTGCTTCACCGAGGGCGGCGGTGTGCTGAAGCTGAAGATTGCCGTCCTGCCGAGGGTCGAGCCGGAAGCCGACTTGGTACCGGCCGGCACCGTGACGGTGTATTTGGTGGCCATCGGCAGCCGGTCGACATCGGTGGAATCGGCGACGAAGCGCACCGTGCTGGTGCCGATCCACTGCCAGCTCCCCCGCAGCTGCGGGCTGATGGTGACCGGCACCTTCGTCGAGGCCAGCTGTCCGATGGTTGTCACCGCAACCATCGGCTGGTTGAAGGTGATGCTAATGAACGGCGCGATCGTCACCGCGCCCATGGGCTGCATCCTGAGCACCGTCAGTGGCCCGGTCGGCGACGGTGCGGGTGTGCCGGGCGCCGCCGGGTTGTCCCGACCCTGGTCCGGGAAGACGATCGGCACCTTCTTGCCGGCGGCCGGTGCTGGGGTGGTCTGGGCCGGCCAGCGGAACGATTCGGTGAGCCGATCGTCGCTCTTGAACGGCGGCAACCGGTGGATGATGGCAGCGATCCGGTCGGCGCCAAGCGGCTGCCCGTCGACCACTGGCACCGGTGCGACCGGCTGCTGCGCCTGTCCCGCACTGAGTTTCAGGCCGACCGGCAGGGCAGCGGAACCAGGCTGTCCGCTCGGCGACGCGTCGGGCGATGACGTGTCGGTCGGCCGGCTGCCGGACTGCTGCGTATCGGACGGCGGTGCATCGGACGAGTCCGTAGCGTTCGGGCCGACGCCAGCCGCCCGCCGCGATCCACCAGAATTGCCGTCGTTACCGATCGATATCCCGACCACCAGTGATCCAAGTGCCAGCAACGTCGCCACCGCAGCGATCCACCGGCCGCGTCGTGGTGGCGGAGCTTCTCCGGTCATGCCGAGCCTCCCAGCGGCCGCCCCGGACGAGACAACGCCGCATCAGCATGACGGATCGACCTGATGGGAAGGTTGCACCCCGCAACGGCGAATTACGCCGGACACCGGCAACCGGGCCGGCAAGCCGGATTAGCTGTAGCGGTGGCTCTTCTCCTGGTGCCCGGCGGGCCGCCGGCAGCTGCGGTTGTTCATGCTCCGATGCCCACAGAGCGGCTCGGCCGCCGAGTCATTCGCCGGGCCTTGGTTGCTGGCCGTCGGCGCCGCCGTGGCCGTCGTCAGAATTTTGGTCGGCTCGGCTGCGGGTTCGCCCGATTTGACCTTCGAGGCAGCCACCGGCTGCGCGGCGGGGGGACTGCTCTTCGCGGCCCGCGCTGCTGCATACCGGGCCTCTCGGATGGCCCTGGTCGCATCAACTTTGCTCACCCGCTCAGCCTAGTGCCCGCTACCGCTGCCAAATCGGGCGCTGTCAAATCGGGCGCTGTCAAATCGGGCGCTGCCAAATCGGGGCGCTCCAAATCGGGCGCAGCCAAATCGGGCGCAGCCAAATCGGCCGCAGCCGCCAGACACCGGGCTCAGGACGGCCTGTGCTGCATCGCCCGGCGGAGATCGGTGTTCAGGGTGCTGATCACGTCGAGTGGGATCTCCTTGGGGCAGGCGCTGGCACACTCGCCGATATTGGTGCAGCCGCCGAATCCTTCGTGATCGTGCTGGCTGACCATGCTGACGACCCTGGACGCCCGCTCCGGCTGGCCCTGCGGCAGCTCGCCGAGATGTCGCACCTTGGCACCGACGAACAACATGCCGGACGCGTTGGGGCAGGCCGCAACACAGGCACCGCAGCCGATGCAGGTGGCGGCATCAAAGGCCCTCTCCGCGTTGGCTTTCGGCACCGGGACCGCGTGGGCATCCGGCGCCGCACCGGTGTTCACCGAGATGTAGCCGCCGGCCTGGATGATCCGGTCCAACGCCGAGCGATCCACCACCAGGTCCTTGAGCACCGGGAATGCCGCGGCCCGCCACGGCTCGATGGTGATCGTGTCGCCGTCGGTGAACGAGCGCATGTGCAGCTGGCAGGTGGTGGTGACTTCCGGGCCGTGCGGCCGACCGGAGATCATCAACCCACACATCCCGCAGATGCCCTCGCGGCAATCGGAGTCGAAGGCGACAGGGTCCTCCCGGTGACCGATCAGTTCCTCGTTGAGGACGTCGAGCATCTCCAGGAACGACATATCGTCGGCGATCTGGTTCACCTGATAGGTGACGAACCGTCCGGCGGACCTGGCCGCCGACTGCCGCCAGATCTTGAGGGTAAATCTCACTTGTAGCTCCGTTGCTTGAGCGCGATCGCTTGGTAGGCCAGAGTTTCCTTGTGCAGGATCGGCGGCTCGTTGTCGCCGCCCCAACCCCACGCTCCGACGTAGAGGAACTCGCCGTCGTCGCGCAGCGCCTCGCCTTCCTCGGTCTGCGATTCGGCGCGGAAGTGCCCGCCACAGGACTCCCGCCTGTGCAACGCATCAACGCACATCAGCTCACCCAACTCCAGGAAATCGGCCACCCGGCCGGCCTTCTCCAGTGACTGGTTCAGCTCTTCGTTGACCCCGAGAACCCTGACGTTGCGCCAGAACTCGGCTCGTAGTGAGCGGATCAACTCGATTGCCTTCGACAGGCCCTGCTCGGTGCGTTCCATCCCGCAGTACTCCCAAACGATCTGGCCGAGTTCCTTGTGGAAGCTGTCGACGCTGCGTTCGCCGTTGATGGCCAGCAGCTTCTGGATCCTCCCCGAGACCTCTGCCGCGGCCTGCGCCACCTCTTCGCGGCCGGACACATCTTCGAATGGACCGCTGGCCAAATAGTCGCGGATCGTGTTCGGCAGCACGAAGTATCCGTCCGCCAGCCCCTGCATCAAGGCGGAGGCACCCAACCGGTTGGCACCGTGGTCGGAGAAGTTCGCCTCGCCGGCGACGAACAGACCGGGGATGGACGACTCGAGGTCGTAGTCGACCCACAGTCCACCCATCGTGTAATGCACGGCAGGGTAGATACGCATCGGCACCTGGTACGGGTCTTCGCCGGTGATCCTGGAATACATGTCGAACAGGTTGCCGTACTTGTCTTTCACGTCGTCGATACCGAGCCGTGAGATAGCGTCGGCGAAGTCGAGGTAGACACCGCGGCGGAAGTCGCCCACCTTCGGGCCGACGCCGCGTCCCTCGTCACACATGTTCTTGGCCTGCCTGGACGCGATGTCCCTCGGCACCAGGTTGCCGAACGACGGGTAGATCCGTTCCAGGTAATAGTCCCTGTCCTGTTCGGGGATCTGCCGCGGGTCTTTCTCGCAGTCCTCGCGCCTCTTGGGCACCCAGATTCGACCGTCGTTGCGGAGCGACTCGGACATCAATGTCAGCTTCGACTGGTGCTCGCCCGACACCGGGATGCAGGTCGGGTGGATCTGGGTGTAGCACGGGTTGGCGAACAACGCGCCCTTGCGGTGTGCTCGCCAGGACGCAGTCACGTTGCAGCCCATGGCATTCGTCGACAGGTAAAAGACGTTGCCGTAGCCGCCGGAGCACAGCACCACTGCGTCGGCCAAGTGCGTCTGGATCTCTCCGGCTACCATGTCGCGAACAATCACCCCGCGAGCCTTGCCATCCACCACCACCAGCTCGAGCATCTCGTGCCTGGTGAACGTGGCGACGCTGCCGGCCGCCACCTGCCGCTCCAACGCCTGATAGGCGCCGATCAGCAATTGCTGCCCCGTCTGGCCGCGGGCGTAGAACGTTCTGGACACCTGCACCCCGCCGAACGATCGGTTGTCCAGCAGGCCGCCGTATTCGCGGGCGAACGGAACCCCTTGAGCCACACACTGATCGATGATGCTGCCGCTGACCTCTGCCAGCCGGTAGACGTTCGATTCGCGGGAGCGATAGTCGCCACCCTTCACCGTGTCGTAGAACAGCCGATAGGTCGAGTCGCCGTCCTCCTGGTAGTTCTTCGCGGCGTTGATGCCGCCCTGGGCGGCAATCGAGTGCGCCCGACGCGGTGAGTCCTGGTAGCAGAAGGACTTCACCCGGTAACCGGCTTCCCCCAGGGTGGCGGCAGCGGACGCGCCGGCCAACCCGGTGCCGACGACGATCACCTTCAGCCGGCGACGGTTCGTCGGGTTCACCAGCTTCGCGCCGAACTTGCGTCTGTTCCAGGCGGTCTCGATGGGGGCGCCGGGGAACTTGGTGTCGGCGATCGTGTCCCCAACCCGATACAGCCCGTTGATCAGGGCGCTGGGATGGGCTGCTGCCGACGCGGGCATAGCCGCATCCGCTGCGGGAGTGCTGGTGCTGTTTTCGGGAGTGTCTGTCATGTGCTGAGCGGCCCTTACTTGATAACGCCGACGAGGATGAACAAGGGCGTGATGACGAAGCCGACGGAGATCACCAGCGCCAGTACGATGCCCGCTGTTCTGGCCACCCGCCGGGACAGGGCCGAGGACGTCCAACCCAGCGTTTGGCACGCACTCCACACCCCGTGGCGCAGGTGCATGCCGAGAGCGATCAACGCCAGCAGGTAGATCGCACACACCCACCAGAGCTGAAAGGCGTTGGTCAGCGCGACGAACGGGTCGGGTGAGGCGCCACCTGGAGTGATCGATCCGGTGGTGAATTCCAGGATGTGAAAGATAATGAACAGCAGCAGTGCCGCGCCTCCCCAGCGCATCCAGCGGGACGACAGTGTCGACGTCACGTTCTTCTTGACGGCGTACCGGATCGGCCTGGCATGGATGGCCCGGTGGGTCAGCTTGACGGCGGCAAAGATGTGGATGATCACCGCGATCATCAGCACGGCATCCAGCACCACCAGGAAGGCCCCGTACGGCAGTATCGGCTGCAGGAACGTGCGGAGGTGGTGGGCGTAGGTGTCATAGGTCCCGCGTCCACCAAACGCCATCAAATTGCCGTACATGTGCACGAGAACGAACCCGACGAAGACGATGCCGGTGACGGCCATCGCCATCTTCAAGGCGATCGTGGTGCGGCGGCCCCGCGGTGGTCCGGCGGGGCGGCTTACCGCTGTCGGTGTAGATGCCACGCTGAGAACCGTAACCCTCGACCGCGGTTAGGCTGCTCCAGGATTGGCTATTTTCGCAGGTGGCGGGCTTTGGCCGTAATGAGCGTCACCATCGCAAGCCGCTGACGCGGCGCGCCATCGTCCATGCGCTGTCCGCTAAGCCTTACGACGGCCGATTTTGGATCCGAGCCAGACCAGCGGGTCGTAGCTGCGGTCGACGACGCGTTCCTTCATCGGGATGATCGCGTTGTCGGTGATCTTGATGTGCTCGGGGCAGACCTCGGTGCAGCACTTGGTGATGTTGCACATCCCGATGCCCTGTTCCTGGCGGGCAAAGTCGGCCCGATCGGTGCGGGTGTCCAGCGGGTGCATATCCAGCTCTGCCGCCCTGATGAGGAACCGCGGCCCGGCGAAGGCCTCCTTGTTGTCCTCGTGGTCGCGTACCACATGGCAGGTGTCCTGGCAGAGGAAGCATTCGATGCACTTGCGGAATTCCTGTGAGCGCTCGACGTCGACTTGCTGCATCCGGTATTCGCCCGGTGCCAGTGCCGGCGGCGCGAAGGCAGGGATCTGCCGAGCCTTGGTGTAGTTGAAGGACACGTCGGTGACGAGGTCCTTGATCACCGGAAACGCCCGCATCGGTGTGACGGTAACCGTTTCGTCCTTGGTGAAGGTCGACATCCGCGTCATGCACAGCAGTCTCGGCACGCCGTTGATCTCGGCGCTACAGGAGCCGCACTTGCCGGCCTTGCAGTTCCAGCGGACGGCCAGGTCGCCACTCTGGGTCGCCTGCAGCCGGTGGATGATGTCGAGAACGACCTCGCCCTCGTTGACCTCGACGGTGTAGTCGACGAGATCGCCGCCGTCGGCGTCGCCCCGCCACACCCGGAAATGCGCGTCGTAACTCATGTTTCGCTCCGTTCCGGCAGCGTCGCCAGCTCGTCGTCGGTGAGGTACTTGGCCAGCTCGTCGCGTGTGAACAGGGCGAGCAGGTCCTCGCGCATCGGGACCATCGGCTGCTCCTGGACGGTGATCTCGGCGTTGCTGCCGTTCAGCGAGCAGACCAGGTTCTTCTGCCGCCAGGTGGGGTCCATCGTCGGGAAGTCGTCACGGGTATGGCCGCCGCGGCTTTCTTGCCGCAAGAGTGCAGCCCTGGCAACGCATTCGCTGACCGCGAGCATGTTGCGCAGGTCGAGCGCGAGGTGCCAACCGGGGTTGAACTGGCGGTGGCCCTCGATCGTCAGGTGCGCTGCCCTTGCCTTGAGTTCGTCGAGTTTGGTCAGCGCCTGTTCGATCTCCTCGGCCTTGCGGATGATGCCGACGAGGTCGTTCATCGTCTGCTGCATCTGTTGGTGCAGGGTGTAGGGGTTCTCGCCGCCCTCCTCCTCGAACGGGGCGAGGGCCAATACAGCGGCGGCATCGATCACGGCCTGGTCCACCGTCGGACGATTCTCACCGAGGCTCTTGACGTAGTCGGCGGCACCGAGACCGGCCCTGGCGCCGAACACCAGCAGGTCGGACAGCGAGTTGCCGCCCAGCCGGTTGGACCCGTGCATGCCACCGGAGACCTCACCGGCCGCGAACAGTCCCGGAACCCTGGCGGCTGCTGCGGTATCGGGGTCGACCTCCACCCCACCCATCACGTAATGGCAGGTCGGGCCGACCTCCATCGGCTCGGTGGTGATGTCGACGTCGGCGAGTTCCTTGAACTGGTGGTGCATCGACGGCAGCCCCTTCATGATTTCGGCCGGGTCCCGGCGCGAGGCGATGTCGAGGAAGACCCCGCCGTGCGGGGTGCCGCGGCCCGCCTTGACCTCGGAGTTGATGGCCCTGGCCACCTCGTCGCGGGGCAGCAGCTCCGGCGGACGCTTGTTGTGGTCCGGGTCGGTGTACCAGCGGTCGCCCTCGTCCTCGGTTTCGGCGTACTGGCCGCGGAAGACGTCGGGCACGTAGTCGAACATGAACCGCTTGCCCTCGGAGTTCTTCAGCACCCCACCGTCGCCGCGGACCGACTCGGTGACCAGGATGCCCTTCACCGATGGCGGCCAGACCATTCCTGTCGGGTGGAACTGGACGAACTCCATGTTGATCAACGTCGAACCGGCCCGCAGGGCGAGGGCGTGCCCGTCGCCGGTGTACTCCCAGGAGTTGGAGGTGACCTTGAACGACTTGCCGATGCCGCCGGTGGCCAGCACCACTGCCGGCGCGTTGAAGCGGACGAATCGGCCGGTCTCCCGCCAGTAGCCGAAGGCTCCGGCGATCGCGCCCTGCGGGTCGGTGAGCAGTTCGGTGACGGTGCATTCGGCGAACACCTTCAGCCGAGCCTCGGCGTCACCGGATTCCTTGAGATCATCCTGTTGCAGCGACACGATCTTCTGCTGCATGGTCCTGATCAGTTCCAGACCGGTGCGGTCACCGACGTGGGCGAGCCGTGGATACTCGTGACCGCCGAAATTGCGCTGGCTGATCTTGCCGTCGGGGGTGCGGTCGAACAATGCCCCGTAGGTCTCCAACTCCCACACCCGGTCCGGTGCCTCCTTGGCGTGCAGCTCGGCCATCCGCCAGGAGTTCAGGAACTTCCCGCCGCGCATGGTGTCGCCGAAATGCACCTGCCAGTTGTCGCGCGAGTTGACGTTGCCCATGCTGGCGGCGATCCCGCCCTCGGCCATCACGGTGTGCGCCTTGCCGAACAGCGACTTGCAGATGATCGCGGTACGCAGGCCGGACTCGCGGGCTGCGATGGCCGCACGCAGGCCGGCGCCGCCGGCCCCGATGATCACTACGTCGTAGTCGAAATGCTCCACTTCGGCAGCCATCAGTTGATCAGCCTCAAGTCGGTCAGCGTCCCGGATGAGACCAGGGCGATATAGGCATCTGTCAGCATCAGTGTGGCCAGCGTGGTCCAGGCCAGCTGCATGTGTTTGGTGTTCAGTTTCGACAGGAAGGTCCAGGCGCGATACCGGAGAGGGTGGGCCGAGAAGTGCTTGAGGCGCCCGCCCATCAGGTGCCGGCAGGAATGGCACGAGATCGTGTAGGTCCACAGCAGCACGACGTTGGCGACCATGATGAGCGTGCCGAGCCCGATCCCGAACCCGCCGTCCGCGCCGCGGAAGGCCCTGACCATGTCGTAGGTGTTGATCAGCGACACGACCACTGCTGCGTAGAAGAAATAGCGGTGGATGTTCTGCATGATCAGCGGGAAGCGGGTCTCGCCGGTGTACTTGCGATGCGGTTCGGCGACCGCGCAGGCCGGCGGCGACAGCCAGAACGCCCGGTAGTACGCCTTGCGGTAGTAGTAACACGTCAACCGGAAGCCCAGCAGGAACGGCAACACCAGCAGGGCGAACGGCAGGAACGACGGGAAGTGGCCGAACCAGGTGCCGAAGTCGCGGGCGGCGGGGTCGCACGACGCCGAGACGCAGGGCGAGGAGAACGGCGAAAGGTAGTGGTACTTCTCGACGAAGTAAGCGCGCTGGGAAGCAGTCCTGATCAGCGCATAGAGCAGCCAGATGACCAGCAGCGTGAAGGTGAGGGCAGGCTGGACCCACCACCGATCCGTCCGAAGTGTCCGATCCGCGATCTGGGCCCGTCCAGGCGCTCCGACACCCGCGACCGCCGATCCGGACGACGCCTGCTCAAGGCCACTGCGGCTCATCCTCGACTCCTCACCTGCGGTGGTGCCGACCGTCGTTGGTCGAACACCGGGGTCACTGTAACGCGCGTGACTGGAGGTGCCTGGGGTGGCGGTGCTCGCCGCTGACGGACCACTTCCGAAGGTGCTCTCCCACCGGGACTGTCGGCCGGACTGGTCCTGCGACACGCGGGCGGCGAGCGTTCGCCGCTGGTGCCGCTCCGACTCAGCCGACCGCGGAGCGGACGACCGCCGCGATCTGCTCGGCCTCGATCAAGAACCCGTCGTGGCCGTAGTCCGAATGCAGAGTGATCAGCGGCCGGGCCGTGGGGGCGGTGGCCAGCTCAGCCCCCTGCGCCGGTGGGAAGAGTCGGTCGGAATCGACGACGGCAACGGTGATCTCGGCGCTGATCCTGCGGAGCGCGGGGGCCGTTCCGCCTCTGCCACGGCCGATGTCGTGCAGGTTCATCGAATCCGTGAGCACCAGGTAGGAGTTCGGGTCGAATCGGCCCGTCAGCTTGCTGCCGTGGTGGTCGAGATAGGACTGAACGGCGAACCGGCCGTCCGCGAACGGATCTTCACCCGGCTGCCGGTCGCGGCCGAACCGGTTGTTGAGCTCGTATGCCGACCGATAGGTGGTGTGGGCGATCTGTCTGGCAACGGCCATGCCGGACATCGGTGGCCCGTCGCCACCTGCTTCGGGGTAGTAGTCGCCGCCGCGGAACTTCGCGTCGCCCCGGATCGCCGCCAGCTGCGAGGCGCTCCAGGCGATCTGGTCGCCGGAGAAGGCCGCACAGGTGGCGATGGCTACCACGTGTCGAACCTGCCCCGGGTACATCACTCCCCACTCGAGCGCTCGCATGCCGCCCATCGATCCGCCGAGCACAGCGGCGAACGAGGTGACGCCGAGTCTTTCGGCGAGCGCCGCCTCCGCTGCGACCTGATCCCGTGGTGTGATGCGGGGAAAGCGGGACCCGTACGGGCGGCCATCGCTGGCCGTCGACGATGGCCCTGTGCTGCCCCGGCAACCGCCGAGCACGTTCGCCGCCAGCACGAAATGCCTGGCCGGATCCAGTGGAGCCCCGTCGCCGATCAACCCATCCCACCAACCGGGCGTCGGTTGCTGCGGGCCGGCCCTACCCACCACGTGCGAGTCCCCGGTCAGCGCATGCAACACCAGGATCGCGTTGTCCCCCTTGGCATTCAGCGTCCCCCAGGTCTCATATGCCAGCGTGACGTCGGGAATGACACCTCCCGATTCGGTGCGCACGTCACCGATGGATGCGTAACGGCGGTGATCGGCGGACAGACGCTCCGCACGGTCGGCGGGCGC
>JALYXB010000145.1 GCA_030947305.1 Actinomycetota bacterium
AAGCCGGCCGCTCCTCCCGCCGCGGCCAAGCCGACAACGACGGCCACGCCCGACGACGCCAAGGCCGCCAAGGACGCGAAGGTCGCCGCGAAGGTGGCACAGGACACGCCGGCCGACGTCAGCACGCCGATCCGCGGCGCTGCCGCGGCGGTCGCGCGCAACATGACCAGCTCGTTGGAGATCCCGACCGCCACCAGCGTGCGCGCGGTGCCGGCCAAGCTGATCAACGACAACCGGATCGTCATCAACAACTTCCTCAAGCGCAATCGCGCCGGGAAGATCTCCTTTACCCACCTCATCGGGTACGCGATCGTCAAGGCGGTCGCCGGCCACCCGAACATGAACAGGCACTACGCGGAGGCGGACGGCAAGCCGCAGGTCGTCACTCCCGCCCATGTCAACCTGGGGCTGGCCATCGACCTTCCGGGACGAAACGGCCAGCGCTCGCTGGTCGTCATCCCGATCAAGGCCGCCGAGGAGATGACGTTCACCCAGTTCTGGAAAGCGTACGAAGCGGTGGTCGGCAAGGCCCGAAAGGGTGAGCTGACGGCCGAAGACTATGCGGGCACCACGATCTCGCTCACCAACCCCGGCGGCATCGGCACGGTTCACTCGGTGCCACGGTTGATGCAGAACCAGGGCGCGATCATCGGTGTCGGCGCGATGGAGTACCCGGCGGAATTCGCCGGTGCCAGCGAGCGGACGATCGCCGACCTCGGCATCTCCAAGATCATGACGCTCACCTCGACCTACGATCACCGCATCATCCAGGGCGCGGAGTCGGGCGAATTCCTCAAGCGGATCCACGCCTTACTGCTCGGTGAGGACGGCTTCTACGACGAGGTATTCGCCTCGCTGCGGGTGCCCTACGAGCCGGTCCGCTGGGTGCAGGACATTCGCGCCGGCGCCGGCGGCGACGTCGACAAGACGGCGCGGGTGCTCGAGATCATCGACGCCTACCGGACCCGCGGGCATCTGATGGCCAACACTGATCCACTGAACTACCGCCAGCGTAAGCATCCAGATCTCGACGTCTTGAGCCACGGCCTGACGATGTGGGATCTGGAGCGGGAGTTCTCGGTGGGCGGGTTCAACGCCCAGCAGTTCATGAAGTTGCGCGACGTGCTCGGTGTGCTCCGCGATGCCTACTGCCGCACTGCCGGCATCGAGTACATGCACATTCAGGATCCGGTGCAGCGCAAGTGGATCCAGCAGCGGGTGGAGTCGCCGCGGCGCAAGCCGGACGTCGACGAGCAGAAGTACATCCTGGGCCGGCTGAACGCCGCTGAAGCCTTCGAGACCTTCCTGCAGACCAAATACATCGGCCAAAAGCGGTTCTCCCTGGAGGGCGGCGAGACCGTCATCGCACTGCTTGATGCCGTTTTGAACAAGGGTGCCGAACACGGTCTGGAAGAGGTTGTCATCGGGATGGCCCACCGTGGCCGGCTGAACGTGCTGGCCAACATCATCGGCAAGCCGTACTCGCAGATATTCCGGGAGTTCGAGGGCAACCTCGATCCTGGACAGGCCCACGGTTCCGGCGATGTGAAGTACCACCTAGGCGCAGAAGGCAAGTACACCAGGCCGTTCGGTGGCGGTGGCGTGCTGGTGACGCTGGCCGCCAACCCCTCGCACCTCGAGGTGGTCGACCCGGTGCTGGAGGGTGTGGTGCGGGCCAAGCAGGACCTGCTCAACCGCGGCGAGGACGGCTTCACCGTGATGCCGGTGGCCATTCACGGCGACGCCGCATTTGCCGGCCAGGGCGTGGTCGCGGAAACCCTGAACCTTTCCCTGCTGCGCGGCTATCGCACCGGCGGCACCGTACACGTGATCATCAACAACCAGGTCGGCTTTACCACCGCCCCGGAGGCATCGCGGTCCAGCGAGTACTGCACCGACGTTGCCAAGATGATCCAGGCGCCGATCTTCCATGTGAACGGCGACGACCCGGAGGCGGCCGTCTGGGCGGCGCAGCTGGCGGTGGAATACCGACAGACCTTCCGCCAGGACGTGGTGCTCGACCTGATCTGCTACCGCCGTCGTGGACACAACGAGGGTGACGACCCGTCGATGACGAACCCGCTGATGTACCAGATAATCGACGGCAAGCGTTCGGTGCGAAAGATCTACACCGAGGCGCTGATCGCCCGCGGCGATTTGTCGGATGCCGACGCCGAGGAAGCGTTGAAGGACTACCACCAGCAGCTGGAGCGGGTGTTCAACGAGGTCCGCGAGTTGGAAAGGGCGGTAGCTGTCGCCTCGCCGACCATCGAGGAGGAACAACCGATCCCGCAGAAGGTAGTGACTGCGGTAACCGCTTCAGTCGTGCGGCGGATCGCCGACGCCCATCTTTCTTACCCAGAGGGCTTTACCCCCCATCCACGGGTCAAGACCGTTCTAGATCGCCGGGTGGAGATGTCCCGCAACGGCGACATCGATTGGGCCTTCGGCGAGCTGCTGGCGTGGGGCTCGATCGCGATGACGGGGCGCAGGGTGCGGCTCAGTGGTCAGGATTCGCGCCGCGGCACCTTCGTACAGCGGCACGTATACCTGATCGACCGAAACACCGGTCGCGAATATGTTCCGCTGCAACATCTTTCGGAGGAGCAAGGTAAATTCCTGGCCTACGATTCGGCGCTCACCGAGTACGCGGCACTTGGCTTCGAGTACGGGTACTCGGTCGCCAACAGGGACGCGCTGGTGTTGTGGGAGGCACAGTTCGGCGATTTCGTGAACGGCGCCCAGTCGGTGATCGACGAATACTTGTCCTCCGGCGAGGCCAAGTGGAGCCAGCAATCCGGCGTCGTGCTGCTGCTGCCGCACGGCCACGAGGGTCAAGGACCCGACCACACCTCCGGCCGGATCGAGCGGTTCCTGCAACTGTGCGCCGAAGGCTCGATGACGGTGGCGGTGCCGTCGACGCCGGCGAACTACTTCCACCTGTTGCGCCGGCATGTGCTCGACGGTGTGCACCGTCCGATGGTGGTGTTCACCCCGAAGTCCATGCTGCGCAACAAGGCCGCCGTCTCATCAGTGGAAGACTTTACCCAGGGCAAGTTCGAGTCGGTGCTGCCGGACATCACGGTGGGCAGCGAGAACGTTCGGCGGGTGCTGTTGACTACGGGCAAGCTCTACTACGAGCTGGATGCCTATCGGCGCAAGCAGAACATCACCGACACCGCGATCATCAGGCTGGAGCAGCTGTACCCGGTCCCGCGGCGAAAGTTGGCGCATCTGCTGGGGCCCTATGCCGGTGTGACGGACATTCGCTGGGTACAGGAAGAGCCGGCCAACCAGGGCGCCTGGACCTTCCTGGCGCTGGCCCTGCCCGAGATGATGCCGGAGCTGGCCGGGTTGCGCCGGGTGTCAAGGCGTGCGATGGCGGCCCCGTCCGCTGGTTCCCACCGGGTACATGAGGTCGAGCAGGCGGCCGTCATCACCGCCGCCTTCGGCGACTGACCGGGTGGGGACCGCCGACGACGCTGCCGAGGATCGGCCTTTGGCACGAAGCTGCCACCAGGCCACCCTGACCGTGGCCCGAGTGACTGTGCGTGATCACCCGGCGGCTTGATCTCTGTCGTACCGACGACACCCTCCCGCTGGCCTCACACCACCCTCACACCCTGTCGCCACACCGCGGCGGTGAGCGGCACCCCGACGCGGTAGGCAAGGTACTCCGGTCCCGGCGCGTCGATCACCTGCAGATCGGCGCGTTTGCCGATCCCGATCATCCCGACGTCATCCCTGGCCAGCGCCTGCGCGCCGGCGCGGGTGCCGGCCCGCACCGCCTCGTCGATCGTCATCCTGCACAGCAGGACGCCCAGCGCCACCACCAGATTCATCGACGAGGTGTAGCCGGAACCTGGGTTGCAGTTGGACGCCAGCGCCACCGTCGCACCAGCGTCGATCAACCGCCTGGCCGGGGCCGGCCGCTGCCTCGTGCAGAGGTCGGTGGCCGGCAACAGGGTGGCAACCGTGGTCGAGGATGCCAGGGCGTCGACGTCGGCATCGTCGAGGTAGGTGCAGTGGTCCACCGACACCGCCCCGACGCTCACCGCCAGCTGCACTCCAGCACCTTCACCCAGCTGATTGCCGTGCACCTTGAGGCCGAGTCCGTCGCGCGCACCGGCGGCCATCACCCGGCGGGCTTGCGCATCGTCGAAGGCACCCTCCTCGCAGAACACGTCAACGAACTGGCAGATGTTCTTGGCTGACTCGAGCATCGGGCCGCAAACCAGGTCGATATAGGTGTCCGGGCTATCGGAAAACTCGGCCGGAACGGCATGGGCGCCCAGCAGGGTGATCGCATCGACGCCGGCGCGCTGCGCCGCCTGCAACGATCGCAGCTCGTCTTTGAGGGTGAGCCCGTAGCCGGTTTTCGTTTCCACGCAGGTGGTGCCGCCGCGGACCATTTCCGTCAGGTGCCTACGGACGCCGTCCACCAGCTCCTCGGTGCTGGCACGTCTGGTGGCGGCCACCGTGACGGCTATGCCACCTGCGGTGTACGGCCGGCCGGCCATCCTGGCGGTGAACTCGGCGCTGCGGTCGCCGGCGAAGACCAGATGGGTATGCGAGTCCACCCATCCCGGCAGCGCCGACCGACCGCCCAGGTCGATGGCATCGTCGGCCGCCGGTGCGTCGGCCGCCGGCCCGACCCAGACAAACACTCCGTCCTCGATCACCACCGCACCGTTAGTGATGGTGCCGAGAGGCCCGTGACCGCTCTGTTCGTCGACCGTCACCAGGCTGGAAATGCCGTGCAGCAGCAGCGATCCCGTCGGCTGCCACTCTGCCGCCTGTCCTGCTCGAGCGTCCCCCACAACGTCTCCTTCGACAACCTCGCCGACACTAATGGACCAGCCCTTCGAGCGCATCGGCAAGCGCATCGATGCCGTCGAGACAGTCCCACGTCTCGGCATGCTCGCCGGGGGCATGAGAGATCCCCGACGGGTTGCGCACGAACAGCATGGCAGCGGGCACCTGGGCGGCGAGGATCCCGGCGTCGTGGCCGGCGCCGGTGGGAATGACGGGCGCGCCGAGCCGCTCAGCGAGGTCGACCACCAGCCCTGGGTCGAGATCGACATGGTCGGAGATGGACTCGCGGTGTACCAGCAACCCGCAACCCTCGAGGTCGGCCTCCTCGCGGACGGCCCCGACGATCGCATCGACCATCGCTGCGGTGTCGGTCGAGTTGCCATGGCGCACGTCCAGCCAGAGATCGACGGAGGAGGCGATCACGTTGGTGCCGCCCGGATTCGGCTGTATGCGCCCGACGGTTGCCACCGCACCCTTGTGCGTTGAAATGACCCGCCTGGCGGCCAACACGGCGCCGGCAGCGGGAATCATCGGATCGTGTCGATCCTCGACCACGGTGGTACCGGCGTGGTTGCCCTCGCCGGTGATCGTCAGCCGCCATCTGCCATGGGCGACGATCTGCGAACCCACCCCGATCGCCGCTGTCGGGTCGGCGGCGTGCAACAGCCTGCCCTGCTCGACGTGCAGTTCGACGAAGGCACCGATCAGCTCCAGTCGCTGCCGGTCAGCCCCGATGGTCTCGGGATCGACGCCGGCCCGACGGGCCGCATCGGCCAGCGACACACCATCCTGGTCGTGCAGCCGGCGCGCGACATCCGGGTCTACCGCACCGGTCAATAGCCGAGAGCCCAAGCAGGGCAGGCCGAAGCGGCCGCCTTCCTCCTCGACGAAGCAGACAACCGCCAGCGGAACGGACGGCCGGATCCCCCGCACTTTCAGTTCGTCGATCGCCAGCAGCGCCGACACCACCCCGAGCGGTCCGTCGAACGCTCCGCCGCCAGGCACCGAGTCCAGGTGGGATCCGGTGACGATCGCCCCGTCGCCCCTGGTCCCCCACCAGGCCCAGATGTTGCCGTTGCGGTCGACCTCGACGTCCAATCCGCGGCGTATCGCCTGCTCGGTGAACCATTCCCGCAGCTGCAGATCCGCGTCGTCGAACCCGTGCCGTGAGTACCCACCACGGCGACCGTCCCTGCCAAGGCCGGCCAGATCCGACCACATCGCACCGAAGCGGCCGTCCGGCGGGATTCTTCTCATCCGCTGATTGTCCGACTGTCTCTGTGCATCGGCACCTGCAGGCCTATCCGGTCCGCTGCCTGGTCGGCGGACGGATAGCCGGCGTCCACATGTCGCAGCACACCCATCGCCGGATCATTTGTCAGCACTCGCTCCAACTTCTGCGCCGCCAGCGCCGTGCCGTCCGCCAGGCACACCTGCCCGGCGTGAATGGATCGGCCGATACCGACCCCGCCGCCGTGGTGGACCGAGACCCAACTGGCGCCGGATGCGGTGTTCACCAGGGCATTGAGCAGCGGCCAGTCGGCGATCGCGTCGGAGCCGTCCGCCATCGCCTCGGTTTCCCGGAACGGCGATGCCACCGACCCAGCGTCCAGGTGGTCGCGACCGATCACCATCGGCGCTGACAGTTCGCCGGAGGCCACCATTTCGTTGAACCGCAGGCCAGCCAGGTGGCGCTGGCCGGCCCCGAGCCAACAGATTCTGGCCGGAAGTCCTTGGAAGGCAATGCGTTCCGGCGCCAGCTTCATCCAGCGTTGCAGCGACTCGTTGTCCGGAAACAGCTGCATGATCGCCTCGTCTGTGGCATGGATGTCCTTGGGGTCACCAGACAGTGCCACCCAACGAAACGGCCCCTTACCCTGGCAGAACAGCGGTCGGATGTAGGCGGGCACGAAACCCGGAAAGTCGAAGGCCCGCTGGTAGCCACCGAGCTGGGCCTCACCGCGGATCGAGTTGCCGTAATCGAATACTTCGGCGCCATTGTCAGCAAATCCGACCATCGCCTCGACGTGGGCCGCCATCGATTCCCGTGCCCTGTCGGTGAATTCGTCCGGCTTGTGTGCGGCATAGTCGTGCCAATCGTCAAGCTCGACTCCGATAGGCAGGTACGCAAGCGGATCATGGGCGCTTGTCTGGTCGGTAACGATGTCGATGTCGATGCTGCGCCGCAGCAGCTCGGGCACCAGTTCGGCGGCGTTGCCGATCACCGCCACGGACAGTGCCTTTCGGCCCTTCTTGGCCTCCAGCGCCAGCTCGATACCGTGGTCGAGTGAATCGGCGACGACGTCCAGGTAGCGGGTCTCGACCCGCCGACGTGCTCGCTGCGGGTCGCAGTCGATGGCCAGCACCGCTCCGCCGTTGAGGGTGATGGCCAGCGGCTGAGCTCCGCCCATGCCGCCCAATCCCGCTGTCAACGTGAGGGTTCCGGCCAGCGTGCCGCCGAATCTCTTGTCCGCGATGGCGGCGAAGGTCTCGTAGGTGCCCTGGACGATGCCCTGGCTGCCGATGTAGATCCACGAGCCCGCGGTCATCTGGCCGTACATCGTCAGGCCCAACTGCTCCAGTCGTCGGAACTCTGGCCAGTTCGCCCAGTCCGGCACCAGGTTGGAGTTGGCGATCAGCACCCGGGGTGCCCACTCGTGGGTACGCAGGATCCCGACCGGCCGGCCGGACTGGACCAGCAGTGTTTCCTCGTCGGACATGTCCCGCAAGCAGGCGCAGATGGCATCGAAGCTAGCCCAATCGCGGGCGGCCTTGCCGGTGCCGCCATAGACAACCAGGTTGTCCGGGTCCTCTGCTACATCGGGATCGAGGTTGTTCTGCAGCATCCGCAGCGGCGCCTCTGTCGCCCAGGACTTGGCCGTCAGCGTGTTGCCGTGTGCAGCCCTGACGGGTCGCGGTGAGGACATCTCAGGGCTCCTGGATGTTCGCGGAAAGGTCGCCGGCCGCAGTGATCTGCCCGCTCGCGAGCAGATCGACGACGGCGTCGATCTCAAGCGCAAGGTGACGGTCGGGGCCCGGACCGTGGACAACGGTGCGGATGACGTCCCGGACAGCGCCGGTCGCGCCGCCCGGCTGGAGCGGCGCACGCAGGTCGACTGCCCTGGCCGCGGTGAGCAGCTCGATGGCCAGCACCCTGCGCAGCGCGTCGATAGAACGACGCAGCTTGCGAGCGGCATGCCAGCCGAGTGAGACGTGGTCCTCCTGCATCGCCGAGCTGGGGATCGAGTCGACGGATGCCGGCACGGCCAGCCTTTTCATCTCGGTCACCAGCGCAGCCTGGGTGTACTGAGCGATCATGTGCCCTGAGTCGACTCCGACCTCGAAGGCCAGAAATGGGGGCAGGCCATGGGATCTGGCCGGGTCGAGCATCCGGTCGGTGCGCCGTTCGGCGATGGACGCGACGTCGGCGGCGGAGATGGCCAGGAAGTCGAGCACCGCCGCCAGCGGTGCGCCGTGGAAGTTGCCATTGGATTCGACCCTGCCGTCCGGCAACACCACTGGGTTGTCGATGGCGCTGGACAGTTCTCGTTCGGCAATGTTCCTGGCGTGCGCTGCGGTGTCCCTGCCGGCCCCGTGCACCGCCGGAGTGCAGCGCAATGAGTAGGCGTCTTGCACCCTGGTGTCCTCGGGTCCGGCATGCGAGGCCACCATCGGCGAACCGGCCAGGATGGCGGCGATCCTGGCCGCGCTGTGACCCTGCCCGAGTTGCGGTCGGAGCGCATGAAGTTCCGGCGCGAACACCCTGTCGGTCCCCAGCAACGCCTCGATGGACATCGCTGCGGCCAGATCCGCTGCGTCCCAGAGGGTTTCGAGGTCGTGCAGGGCCAGACACAGCATGCCGAGCATGCCGTCGGTGCCGTTGATCAGTGCCAGCCCCTCCTTCTCGGCGAGCACCACAGGAGTTAAGCCGGCCGCGGCCAGCGCGGCGGCTGCGGGCCGTTGCACGCCGTCGGCGTCGATCACCTCGCCCTCGCCGATCAACGCCAGCGCGACGGTGGCCAGCGGCGCCAGGTCGCCGGAACACCCCAGCGACCCGAATTCCGGCACGCTCGGGGTGATACCGGCATTCAGCAGGCCGGCCAGCAGTTGCGCGGTCGCTGGCCGGATTCCGGTGCGTCCGGTGCACAAGGTGGAAAGCCGCAGCAGCATCAGGCCGCGCACCACCTCCGTCTCCACCGGAGCCCCGGTGCCGGCCGCGTGCGAGCGGATCAGCGAGGTCTGCAGCGCCGCCCGGCGCGCGGCCGGAATGTGCGTCGTGGCCAGGGCCCCGAATCCGGTGGAGATGCCGTAGTGCGGAACGGCGTCACCGGCCAGCGCGTCCACCACCGCCCTCGACTCGGCGATCGCCGCCAATGCCGCCGGCGCCAGTGCGACCGTGGCGCCCGCCCTTGCCACCGCCACTACCTGATCGATGGTCAGCGGACCGACGGACACCGTCACGGTCGCGGCGCCAACACCATGGTCGGATCGGGACGGTTGGGGATTCACCAGCTCATTATCAGCCGGTAGCGTCCCATGAGAACTACCCACCGAAGCTGAGACCGCCTCGTCCAGGAGCTCGTTGATGACAGAAGCCCGCATCGCTTTGCTCCGACACGGGCAGACCGAATGGAGCGCGAACGGACGCCACACCTCGGTCACCGACCTGGATCTCACGCCCGAGGGCGAGCAGCAGGCGACCGCAGTGCGCACCGTGCTCGCCGTCCTGGGGATCGACCCGCAGACGGTGTTCAGCAGCCCCCGTTTGCGGGCCCAGCGCACCGCCGCGCTGGCCGGGTTGACCCTCACCCGCATCGTTGACGACCTGGCCGAGTGGAACTACGGCGAGTACGAGGGGCTGACGTCTGTCGAGATCGGTGCCCAGCGGCCGGGCTGGTCACTGTTCGTTGACGGCTGCCCGGGGGGCGAATCGCCCGAGCAGGTCGGCGCGCGGGCCGACAGGGCCATCACCACCGCAGCCGAGGCGCTCTCCAGGGGCGATGTGGTGTTGATCGGCCACGGGCACTTCTCCAGGGTGTTGGCGGCCAGATGGACCGGACTGCCGGTCACCGCTGGGAGAGTTCTGGAGATGGACGCGGCTGCGGTGTCGGTGCTCGGGCACTATCACGATGATCGGTCGATCGAGCACCTCAATGTTCCGGCGGCAGTTGCCAGCGCCGGACAGCGCTGACACCTCAGGCGTCCTGTCCCGGCCCGAACATCGGCGGGAACCTGTTGATCCAGTCGTTCGCCGGTGGACTCACCAGCAGCACTCCTGCAACGATCGCCACCAGCATCAGTGCGACACCCCACGGCCATTGACCGCTCGGCACCGCCAGCCAGAAACCGATCGCCACGGCGATGATCTGAATGACGATCGCCGGCGTTCTTCCCCAGCGCCTGCCCTTGATCAACGCGCCGGCGACGACGGCCAACAGCACCGCGAGGATGAGGAAATAGCCTGCCTGGGCAAGCATTTCGCCGACCGCCGCATGGCTGCTACTGCCGGAGACAACGGCGACGACGGCGACTACCAGCAGACCGAGCCCTTGCAGGCCGACCATCACCGCGGCAGCCTTTACCTGGCGCGGCGGGGCGATGGCGATCGGGGGTGGATCGGCCTGCTGACTCACCCGGCCCAGATTACTGGGCGCTGCTGCTACCCCCAGTCCCGACGGTCGTCGGTGCTCGATCGACGGTTCGCATTGACAGCTGCAGGTCAGAACGCAGTACTCGACGCAGCGCGGGCCGCAGCGGCAGTTCTCCGATGGACGCACCGCGAGCGTCGCCGTCCGCCGGTGCCGGCTGCGCACCCATGACCACAGGCGATGTCTGCGCAGCCGCAGGAAGTGCAGGGGCGCGAAAACGATCTTGTGGCAGCACGAACTCGTTACATTCGTTAGGATTCCGGCCCATATGCGCGCCATGCTCATCGTGAACCCACACGCCACCTCGACGACCGAGCGTCGTCGTGACGAGCTGACCCATGCGCTCGCCGGCGAAATGGACTTACGGGTCGAACACACACTGGGCCGTGGCCACGCTGCCGAGCTCGCCGCCAAGGCAGCCGAGGACGGCGTCGACCTGGTGGTGGCGCACGGCGGCGACGGAACGGTCAACGAGGTCGCCAACGGGCTACTTGCCGGTGGCTTGCGGCCCGACATTCCTGCCCTGAGCATCGTGCCAGGGGGCTCCACCAACGTCTTCGCCCGCGCCATTGGCGTGAAACCCGACCCGACGGCTGCCACCGAGCAGATTCTTGCGACCCTGGCAGCTCACCGACGGCCCCGTATGGTCTCGCTGGGCAAGGCCGGCCAACGCTATTTCACCTTCAACGCGGGGATGGGCATCGACGCCGAGGTAGTGCGCAGGGTCGAGGAACACCGGGCGGCCGGGGGCAAGATTTCGAACCGGCTTCATCTTAGCCAGGCACTGCGCGCCTTCCGTGCCAGCGACCGCAAGTCGGGCCAGTTGATGATCACGCTGCCGGGCGACGACCCGATTGTGGACTGCCAGCTCGCCTTCGTCAGCAATGTGGATCCATGGACTTACCTCGGAGGCCGACCTATCCGCACGAACCCCGATACCTCGCCGGAAACTGGACTGGGCGTGTTCATCAGCCGCTCGCTGAGGCTACCGACGGTCCTGCGGGCCGTCGGACAGTTGGCACGGTCGAAGCCCGGCCGTGGTCCTCACGGGCGGGAGCTGGTAACGGCGGACGACGTGGAGTGGGTGCGGGCGGCCGCACCGAACGGCCCGGTCGGGGTCCAAGCGGATGGCGACTATCTCGGCGAGTTCGACGAGGTGGAGTTTGTGTCTGTACCCAACGCCCTCCGGGTAGTCGTCTGACCCGCCAGCTGCCGACAGGAAAGAGTTTGGCACGGGCGCAGACTTCATCGCACAGGCGATTCACCGCTAGCGCCGTGGAGTGAGCGCCCGTTCTTCGGCCGCCTCAATTACGCAGGAAAGATTCGTCGGAAGCGCACTTGATCCAGCTCACATCTGTGGGTACTTGCTGAATCGATGCGATCAGGCATGATGGGGGGACGGAGTAGACGTCGCAGGCTTGGACGTGAGCTACGTAACCGTCCTGTCACTAAACCTTGACATCGCGGTGTTGCATGGAAGCATTCTCTTGGCCACGATCGCACACCATCGATCAGTTGGCGGAGATTCTCCGGCACGGCCCACCGGGCCGCCGAGGTCGATCCGGCCTCGCCCGTACCACGCCCAGAAATAACGTCGGGCCGCAAAGGAGTACACCTCAGATGGACTGGCGTCACCGCGCGATATGCCGCGACGAGGACCCGGAGCTGTTCTTCCCGATCGGCAACTCCGGACCCGCCCTGCTGCAGATTGCAGAGGCGAAAGCAGTGTGCGAACGCTGCCCCGTCACCAGCGACTGCCTGAGCTGGGCGCTGGAGTCCGGACAGGACGCCGGCGTCTGGGGTGGCATGTCGGAAGATGAGCGCCGCGCTCTCAAGCGCCGCCGAGCCAGGGCCCGCGCCAGGAGCCTGTAGGGCCGCCCGCAGGATCAACCGCGGTGACGCAACGGCACCCTGATCGTCACCTCCGTTCCAACGGTCTTCGTTTCCGACCCGGTCTTCCGGCGGATCATCCCGATCGACCCCCCAAGTTCGGAATCGACCAGCGTGCGCACTATCTGCAGTCCGAGCCCTGTCGTCCGCTCCAACGAGAACCCGGGCGGCAGACCCTGGCCGTCATCGACCACCAGCACCACCAATTCCCGAGCCGACCTGTCGATGTCGATGAGCACCTGCTTGCCCTCACCACCGCCCGGATAGCCGTGCTGCAGCGCGTTCTGCACGACCTCGGTCAGCACCATCACCAGTGGCATCGCCAGATCTGCCGACAGCAACCCGAAGCTGCCGCGGCGGACAATCCGCGCCGGGGTTTCGGCGGCAGCGACGTCGGACAACATCGGCACCAATCGGTCGACGATGGCATCCAGGTCGACTCTGTCGTCCGGCGCAGTCGACAGCGTCTCGTGCACCAGCGCGATGGACGACACCCGCCGCACCGACTCGCTCAGCGCATGTCGTACCGACTCCTCGGTGGACCTGCGGGCCTGCAGCCGCAGCAAGGCGGCCACGGTCTGCAGGTTGTTCTTGACCCGGTGGTGGATCTCCCTGATCGTCGCGTCCTTGCTCAGCAACGCGCGATCCCGGCGCCGGACCTCGGTCACGTCCCGCACCAGCACCAGCGCGCCGGAGGCCGCCCCACCGATCAGCAACGGCAGCGACCTGAACAGCACCGTTGCTCCCCTGGCCTCGATCTCCATCCGCAGACTCGGCCGACCGCCAACCGCCCCGGTGATCCTCGCCGCCAACTCGGCGGCGTCGAAAGGGTCGCTGACCAGTGATCTGGTGAGGGGCGCCAGCTGGCTGCCGGTTACCTCGCCGGCGAACCCCAGCCGGTGGTAGGCCGACAATGCGTTGGGACTGATGTATTCCACCTGTCCGTCCGGGTCCAGCCGCAGCAGCCCGTCGCCTGCCCGCGGACCCGTATGCATCTCTCCCGGCTGCTCAGGGGCCGGGAAGCTGCCATCGGCGACCATCCCCAGCAGCGACTGCGCGGCGTCGAGATACGCGACCTCAAGAGCGCTGACGCCCGAGTGCGAGCGGTCGACGGTGTCCTGCGCCAGCACCGCGATCACCGCGTCGCTGAACCGGACGGGGATCAGCATCCGCTCGATCTGCTCACCGGTCAGGCCAGTCCTGCTGCCGCGGTTGAGGATCGTCCCCGATTCCACGGCAATGGCCAAGCCGGGGGCGCTGTCTGCGCGCTCGGTGTCGGTCACCCTGTCATCGGGATAGGCCGTCGCGCCGGTGGTGGGGCGTACCTGGGCGACGCAGACGAACGTTCCCGGCTCAGCCGGCACCCACATGGTCAGATCGGAGAACGACAGGTCGGAGAGCAATTGCCACTCGGAAACCAGCCGCTGAAGATGTGCGACGGCACCTCCGGTGAGGGTGGTGTGTTCGGCGAGCAGGTCTGACAGGGTCGACATGCCGGAGGTTCCCGTTCGGCCGGCGGCAGCGGTGATCAGTCGATCTCGGCGATCAAGTCGCCTTCCTGCACGACTTGACCCTCGGTGACGGCAACCTTGGAGACGGTGCCGTCAACCTCGGCGATCACCGGGATCTCCATCTTCATCGACTCCAGGATCACCAGGGTGTCGCCATCGGAGACCGTGTCGCCCTCGGCAACCAGCACCTTCCAGACGTTCGCGACCATCTCGGCGTGCACCTGCTCGGCCATGCGAACTCCTTTGTCGTCGGTCGGCTTTCTCGTCGTTCGGCTCTGTCGGTCGGCTTTGTGGTCGGTCGGCCCGGGGGCCCAAGCTGGACCATCAAACCACGGCTGCGCCACGGGTCCGTCACGGTCACCGCCGGGGACGTGGCACGATGAGGCAGTTGTCCCACATGTCGAAGGAGAGTGGTGAGCATGGGCAAGCGTGCCCGCAAGAAGAAGGCCCGCAAGAATTCCGGTGCCAACCACGGAAAACGGCCCAACTCCTGACCCGGATCGGCAGCTCGCGCACCGCTGACCGGCATCGTCTCGGCGATGACGACTCGATGTCAGCCGTCGGCGGGATCGCCGGGCTCCTGGGCGCCGGTGCGAATCACCCTGACCTGCTCGACGCGCACTGACGTCCCACCCGGACCGGCAGCGGCCGTCACCGAGACGGATTGAATCGCCGAGGCCAGCCGCACCCGAAGATGCTCCGGTGCGGTCTCACCATGGCAGCCGCGGTGCACCAGCTTCTTCAACTTCTCCCTGATGCCGGCCTCTTCCAGGCACGGTGAGCAGTCGTCGAGGTGTTGCACGACGGCCGCTCGGGCATCGGGATCCATTTCGTTGTCCAGAAACTGCCACACATCGTGCAGCACCCTGTCACACTCCGGCTTGTTCGCGGTGTGCGGCCGATCCTCGTCGCCGGGACTCATCACAGACCCTCCCGGACGCCGGACTCGCTCGCGGTGACGTCGGGCTGGCCGCGCAAAAATCCGCGCTCACGCGCATACCCGGCCAACAACTCCCTGAGCTGACGGCGGCCGCGGTGCAGCCTGGACATCACGGTGCCGATGGGAGTCCCCATGATCTCGGCGATCTCCTTGTAGGCGAACCCCTCGACGTCGGCCAGGTAGACGGCCAGCCGGAATTCCTCGCCGAGCTCGGCCATCGCCTCCTTCACGTCGGAATCCGGCAGCAGGTCCAGCGCATCCATCTCTGCCGACCGCAGCCCAACGGAGCTGTGGGAGCTCGCTTCCGCCAACTGCCAGTCGGTGATCTCATCCGTGGCCATCACCTGTGGCTGGCGCTGCTTCTTCCGATAGCCGTTGATGTAGGTGTTGGTGAGGATGCGGTACAGCCACGCCCGCAGATTGGTGCCCTGGGTGAAGCTGTCGAACGCGGCGTAGGCCTTGAGGAAGGCCTCCTGGACCAGGTCCTCGGCATCCGCCGGATTCCTCGTCATCCTCAGGGCAGCGCCGTACAGCTGGTCCAACAGCGGCATAGCGTCGGCGGTGAACCTTGCGGACCGTTCTGCCGCCGACTCGGATGACGAATCCTTGGTCGGCTGGGACTGAATCGATGCTCCGGCCACGCGCCTCACTTTCGCTCGGGTGCTAACGGTCGACCCGGTCGCTGACGGCACGCTCATTGTTTGCCGTGGACCTCGCTTCGAGGTTACCCGGGCTATCCGACGCTGCAGGCTGGTGGACTGCGTCACTGCGGCTCCCATCCCTTCCCGCCCGCGTTGCGCGGGTGGCCGTTCTTGCCCTTGCAACCCGATGATCAGATGCGGTATTCCGCTGACGGGTGCGGCAGGAAGGGACGGTCGCGCTCAGCCCAGGCTCACGCTCTTCAGCCATTCCTGGGCGACGGAGTCGGCGTTGCCGCCAGTCACTTTGATCACCAGCGAGGCAAGCGTCTTGGTGTCCAGCTTGGCCGACACCGCGTCACAGGCGTTCTGCATCGGCTGGGTCAGCACCTTCTTCGAGAACAGCGGCACTATGTTCTGCGCGGCGAAGATGCTCTTCGGGTCGGCCAGCGAGACGAACCCGTTGGCGGCGATCGACGGATCGGTGGAGAAGATGTCGGCCGCGTCGATGGCCCCATTCTTCAGCGAGTTGACCGTGACGGAGCCGCCGGCCTTCGTGGGCGTGAAGGTACCGAACTTGACGCCATAGGTGTCCTGAAGTCCCTGGAGGCCGTCCTTGCGGGACTTGAACAGCGCCGGAGCGCCGAGGGTGAGCTGGCCGGCAACGTTCTTCAAGTCCGCGATCGAGGTCAGCTTGTACTTGGCGACCGTCTCCTTGGTAACTGTGATGGTGTCGGCGTCCTGCGCCTGCGCGTACTTCGTCGCAACGAAGCCGGCAGCCCCGGCGGTCTGCTGGAGGGCGGCGAACACGTCGGCGGGCTTCTTGGCGCTCGCCTTGGGATCCAGATAGACCAGGATCGAGCCCGAGTATTCGGGCACGAAGCCGATCTCGCCGCTCTTCAGCGCCGCCATATAGATGGGCCGCTCGCCGATGTTGGTGTGCTTGGTGACCTTGACGCCCTTGGCCGCCATCGCATCGCCGTAGATGTCCGCGAGCAGCTCGTTCTCCGCAAAGTCGGCAGACCCGATCGTCACCGATCCCGGTGCGGTCGGCAGGGCGGCACCCGATCCAGCAGCACTGGAACCGGCAGCACTGGAACCAGCAGCACTGGAACCAGCCGCACTGGAACCAGCCGCACTGGAACCAGCCGCACTG
>JALYXB010000178.1 GCA_030947305.1 Actinomycetota bacterium
GATGAGTACGGCGGCCAGCGCCAGCAGTTGTTTCTGACCGCCGGACAGCAGGTGCGTGGGATGGTCGGCGTGATCGGCAAGGTCGAAGCGCCGCAACACCTCTGTCACCCTTTCGGCGACCTCCGCCCGCGGCAGCTTCGCGCTGCGCAGCGAGAACGCAACGTCCTCGGCGACCGTCGGCATCACGATCTGATTATCCGGATCGGTGAAGACGAACCCGACCAAACCACGCACCCGCTTGCCGTCCCTGCCCGCATCGTGGCCGTCGACGCTGACGGTGCCGGAGGTGGGCTGGACCAGCCCGTTGATCATCCGGACCAGGGTGGATTTGCCTGACCCGTTGGCGCCGATGACGCCAACCCGTTGTTCGGTGAGCGTCAGGTCGATATCGGCGAGGATTATCCGGTCGGCAAACCGGTGATGCACTGCGCTGAAACGGATCTCGCTCATCCGACCCGCTCCAGCAGCATCGCCGTTCCCAGTCCGCCACCGATGGGGCAGCAGGCGATGCCCAGCCGCGGGCCGACGGCGCGCGTCATCCTGGCGAACAGCCGCACCAGCAGAACCGCGCCGGAGGCGCCCCATGGATGCCCGTAGCCGATGGCCCCGCCGTCCGCGCAGACGCTTGATTCGTCCAGCCCGGTGAGCTCGATGGCGGCCAACGCCACCGATGCGAACGCTTCGGTGATCTCTACTGCTCCGATATCGGTAGGTCGAAGGTCGTTGGCACGCAACAACTTGGTGATCGCCGCCGCGGCGCCGAGGCCCGGCATGGCCGGGTCGCAGCCGACAGTGACGACGTCCAGGATGGCCAGACCCTGTGCGCCAGGCTCGGCCACCACGGTGAGTACAGCGGCACCGTCGGATACTCCGCACGAGTTGCCGGCGGTCGCGGTCCCGCCGATACCGAAGGCCGGCGGCAGCCGGCCCAGCCGCTCGATCGTGATCCAGTCCCGCGGTCGCTGGTCTGTTGAAACATCCTGTACTGCAACGATTTCGGCGTCGAAGGTACCGCTGCTGACGGATCGGGCGGCCAGCTGGTGGGACCGTGCGGCATAAGCATCCTGCCGTTCTCGGGAGATGCCGAGATGACGGGCAAGTGCATCGGCGCCGGCCCCCATCGAAGGATCGGGAAAGCCTTCAGGGGCGAAAGGGGCCTGGGTATAGCGGCGTAGTTCGCCACCGGATTCGGTGGGGGGCCAGAACCGCCACGGTGCGGTGCTCGCCGATTCGACGCCGCCGGCCAGCACCGTCCGTGCCGAGCCCGCCCGCACCAGGGCGGCGGCCTGCGCCACCGCCTCCAGACCCGATCCACACTGTCGATCGACCGTCACTCCCGGCGTGTGGATGCCCAATCCGGCGGCCAGTGCGGCGGCCCGAGCGATGTTGCCGCCCGGCCCCATGCAGTTACCGAGAATCACCTCGTCGACGGAATCCAGGCCGTTCAGTGAAGCCGTCAACAACGGCGCTGCCAGTCCCAGCACATCGACCCCGGCGAACGCCATCCCGGCGGTACCGATCGCCGTTCGGCGCGCGGCGACGATCACCGGTAGGAGCCCTGGCACTCGCTCACGTTAGACGCACGGCTGGACCTGGCCGGAACACCCCATGCTGGGCCTTAGTCGACCGACTCGTACAGCGACCTGAGTGCAGCCCTGTCGATCTTGCCGGCCGGCGTCCTTTCGATGGTCTGGACCTGCCGCCAGCGGCGCGGGAACGCCTCACCGTGCAGGACGGTCCTGGCCACCGAACGGATGTCGGCCAGCTCGGCCGTGGCCGACAACACCACCACCGCCACCAGCTGCTGACCGAGCCTGCTGTGCGGGACACCGAGCGCCGCGGCCGCCAGCACCCCGGGGATCTCGGCGAGAGCCGTCTCGACGTCTTCGACCACCACCGTGCGTCCGCCGACGGTGACGGCATTGTCGCCGCGACCCAGGATCTGCAGGTTGCCGTCAGCGTCGGTGGTGGCGAGATCACCGACGCTGGCGAACCCGTTGCTGTCGGTCCGCAAGGCCCCTTCGGATCCGAGGTAGCCGATCGCCCGGTATGCCGACCGCGACCATAGTTCGCCGCCGCACACACGCAGCTCGACACCCGGGAACGGCCGCCACGGGTCGGGCCAGGTCCTGGCCGCCAGGAACGACAGTTCGGTGGCGCCGTAGTACTCGCGCACCGTCAGACCTGCCGACAATGCCTGCTGGGCAACGGAATCCGGCAGCCGATCGCCGGCCACCACCACGTTCTTGAGCAACGGCGGACGCGGCGGACCCAGCAACTTCGGCAGGGTCGCCGGGACGCAGATCGCCGTGGTGGCGGTGACCGGATCGTCGGTGATCGCGGCTCCCAGCCAGCACGCGTGCACGGCTGCGAACAACTGCAGGCTGGACGACAACGGCCCGGTGAGCTGCAGTCGGCTGTCCTGCGACAGGCCGGCGAACGCCGTGTAGTCCTCGAAAGACGAAGTCCACGAGGCGAGCGTGCGCAGCACGGCACGTGGCGAACCGGTCGATCCAGAGGTTGCCACCACCAAAAAGACGTCCGGCGGCAGCGGCAGCGGCCACGATGTCAACGGCGGCAACTTCTTGGCCGGGTCGGCGATCAAGACTGGCACCCTGGCGGCGGCGGCGGCCAGCACCCCGATGAGTTGATCCGGCAGCGACAGCGCGGTGACGTCCACCGGCCCGCCGACGTCCACCCGTTCGATCGCGGCCGCCAGTTCGACGAAGCTGTGCCGGCGGCCGGCCCAGTCGATGGCGATCCGGTCCTTGTCAGCCCCGCGGCCGCTACCGGCTGCGCCCGCACCGGGCGCCAGCATTGGCGACCATGGATCGACCTCGGTCACCGGCTCAACCGCGCTGAACGCGTTCCCTGGCCGGAGCGCTCCGGGATCGGCGATCAGCGAGCAATCCCGGATAGCCGCGGTGCACCTGCTTGGCGACCAGCGCCGTCACCACCACCTTGATGGCGTCGCCAGGCAGGAACTTCCCGGCATCGGCGACCGCGGTCCACAGCGGCAGGTGGGTGCGGACGGCCGTCCATGGCACCCCGATCAGATAGATCACGGCAATGCCACCGAATGCCGTCACAGTGATGCCCAGCCACAACGGATACGCGGGAAGAATGCGCTGGGTGAGCGCACCGATGACCGCCGCCCCCAGCAGAAATCCCCAAAGGTAGCCGGCCGATGGCGAGCTGAAGAACTGCGCAGGCCCACCACGGCCGCCGGCTAGCAGCGGCAAGCCGCACAACACCAGAACCTCGAAAACGGCGACCGCCAGGAAACCCTTCCGGGCACCCAACAATGCGCCGGCCAGCATCACCCCGAGCGTTTGCAGGGTGATCGGGACCGGCCCGACGCCGATGTTGATCCCACCCGGCAGTCCGAGGGCAGCGACCAGCGCGGCGAAGACCGCAATCTGCGCGAGGTCTCTGGCAGTCGAGCGGCGGCCGGCCATCGATCCTCCGTGGGTGGGTGGGGCTGTATCTGGTCGAACCCTAACGGAGTGGTGCGGGATCGAAAATTCCCATCTCCGCCGCTGGCAGCGCGACCGGCTTGCCCGCCGCACAGGCGACAATGGAGCGGTGTTGAGACTGAATGTGCCGATCGAGCGCCAGACCGCCGAGGTCGGTGGCGCCCGGATCTCGGTGCTGCTGGCCGGTCAGCCGAGCGCGGCCCCACCGGTGCTGGCGGTGCACGGCTTCGGGTCGTCGGCCCAGTACACCTGGCAGACCACCGGCCACCTGATCGGACTGGCCAGGGCCGGCCGGTACGTGATCGCGCCGGATCTGCTGG
>JALYXB010000236.1 GCA_030947305.1 Actinomycetota bacterium
CCCACGCTCACCCCGCCGTCGATTGTGTGCACATCCAGGTAGAGAGGCATCGTGGTCCTTCCGGTAGGTGACTGGGACACCTAGACGGTAGGAACTGCGTGCCGCTACCCACATCGGGAGAACACCCTAGACTTCGCGCCTGTGCCCCCATCTTTCCGCGCGGCGGGCCGGCGGTTCAGGATGACTTGGCTGAACCCAGCGTCACCGGGACGGTGTGCGCCTGCGAGTCGCGCCGGTAGGTGATTTGGACGGATCCACCGGGCGCTTGCGAGCGAACCGCTGCGATCAACGCGTCGGAGGAGTCGACCCTGATCGAGCCGACCTTGGTCACCACGTCCTTGGCCTTCAGGCCGGCCTTTGCAGCCGCTCCGCCTGCCGTCACTGAGGCGATCGTTGCGCCGGAGGACAGACCCAGCTGGCTGGCCTGGTCGTCCCGGACGGTGGCGCCGAGCACGGCGTGGGTGGCATACCCCTTGGCGATGATCTCGTTGGCGATCCGCTTGGCCTGGTCGATCGGGATGGCGAAGCCGACGCCGATGCTGCCGCTCTGGTCGGCGCTGGAACCACCACTACTGGACGAGGCGATCGCCGAGTTGATGCCGATCACCTTGCCATCCATGTCGACCAACGGACCACCGGAGTTGCCGTGGTTGATGGCCGCATCCGTCTGGATCGCGTTCAACACGGTTCCGTCGGATCCAGTGGTCGAGGACTGGCCAGGGGAGCCGGTGCCGTTGGGACTTTGGGTGCCGTTCGGATCCAGCTGCCCGAAGGGATCCTGGGTGCCGCCGCCCTGGCTCTGCGGCTGGGTGGCAGCCGAGGTCCGCACCGGGCGGTTGAGGGCCGAGACGATACCGTCGGTGACGGTGCCCGACAGTCCGAGCGGCGAGCCGATGGCCACCACCTGCTGGCCGACCGCCAGGCTTGCCGAACTGCCAAGGGTGGCTGCGGTCAACCCCGAGACGCCCTTGGCCTGGATTACCGCGATGTCGTCGGTGGCGTCGCCGCCGACAACGGTGGCGGGGGCCGTAGTGCCGTCGTTGAACTGAACGGTGATCTGCGAGGATCCAGCGATCACATGATCGTTGGTGAGAATCCGCCCGGTCGGGGTGATGACGACCCCTGATCCTTCGTCCACCTGCTGCCCGTTCACCGAGACGATCGACACCACCGATGGCAGCAGCCTGGTGGACACCGATTGCACGCTGGTGCCAGAACTCAGCTGGGTGGTGGCGCTGGCCGGTGACGTGCTCGACCGGGTCAGTTAACTGTCGGAGGCCAGCGGGCTGACGGTCACGGTGTTGGACGAGCCGACCTGGGAACCAACGTAGCCGGCGCCGAACGCCAGTCCGAGGCCGAGCACGGTGACGCTGCCGATGGCCGCCACCGACCGCCTCCCCCGAGGTCGTGGCGGAGCCGTCATCGTTGCGGTGCGACCGGGCTGTTGGCCGTAGCCGGGCTGTTGGCCGTAGCCGGGCTGGCCGTAACCGGGATGCTCGCCGTAGCCGGAGCCGGCCGGGTAGCCCCCGTAACTGCCGTAGCTCTGCCCGGCACCCTGGGCCTGGAAGGCGGACGTCGACGTCGGTGAACCCTGTTGGTACGCCGACTGGTACGGCGAGCCGGCAGGCGCAACGGAATCGGTCGTCGGGTGGCCGCCGGCCCCTTCGCGCGCATCGCCGTCCCGAGAAAGAGCGCCGCTGGGCCGCGCCCACCAGTCCGGCTGGTTCGGCTGCACCGGCCCAGACCCGGCGGCCGGGACTCGTGCGGTGCTGGGCGTTACGTCGGTCGGGCCATCGGTTCTCGGGTGTTCGCTCATAGGTATCAACCTGCGCGCCGATCGTGAGAACGATCTGAGTGGCCGGTGAGTCCGCCCCTTGAATCGACCATGGGCCAGCTGTGCGTTCGGCGGGTTTTCGGTCGGTGCCGGGTCAGCCGCCAGGCCCGTTCCGGGTGCCGCCCGCGGTGTCGCCCGCGGGTCCACCCCTGATCGGCGCGCTTTTGCTCGGCTTGGTCACCGAGACTTGCTGGGCTTGGTCACCGAGGACTTGCTGGACTTGGTCACCGAGGAACTGGTGCTGGTCGTGGTGACCGAAGCCTGAGTGCTGGTCGTGGTCACCGAAGCCTGGGTGCTGGTTGTGGTGACCGTCGGCGGGGCGCTCTTGGAACTCTGGCTGGTCGGCCCGATCGTCGGCCCGGTGGGCACCGACGGCCCGACCGTTGTCCCCGTCGTCGGGACAGTCGCGGTGGTAGGCGGGGGGGGCGGCGGCGGAATGTATGTCTCGTAGTAGGAGATGTTGATGGGATCGAGGATCTTCACCTTGGTGTTGGCCGGCGGGGTGTAGCCCAACACGGTGTTGTTCAGGGTGATGTCTTTCGCGTCATTGGGCACCAGGGTGGTATTCTCCGGGCCCTGCCAGCCCAAGCCGTGCAGCTGGCCCTCGGCCGCCTGCAGGGTTAGCCCCTGGATGTTGGGCATGATGAATGTCGGTTCGGCGCCGACCGTCACCTTGATCACCCCAGTGCGACTGAAGGGCGTGCTGGCCGGCGGTGTCTGGCCGATGATCGTCCCCCATTGCGCCTGGTCGGGGACCTCCTTCGGCGTCTGGGTCAGGGTGGTGAGATCACCCGTCCAGGTCGCCAGCCTCAGCTGGGTGACCGCGTCTTGCGGCGTCAACTTCGTCACGTCGGGCATCAAGAACTGACTCTGGTTGGACAGCGTCAGGGCGACAGGGCTGCCCTCCACCACCTTGTCGCCGGCCTTGTGGCCGGGCATGGCCAGCACCTGATCCTTCGGCAGCGGCGAGTCCTTGTACTGCGGGGTGACACCCAGCCTGACGGCCTTGAGCGCTGCGGTCGCATCAGTCAACGACTTACCGACCAGGCCGGCCGGGATCTGCACCACGTTGGGCCCGTTGCCGATGTAGACCTTGACGACGGTCTTCGGTGTCACCGACTTGTCGGCGGCAGGGTCCTGTTTGAGCACCAGGTCCTTCTGACCGGGATCGGACTGGGTGAGGACGGGTTGCATCACCAGCCCGAGCGAGGTCAATTTGGCCTTCGCGGCAGCCTGGTCAAGGCTGGCCAGGTTCGGCACCGTCACCTGCTTGATGCCAAGGCCGATGGTGACGGCAATCTTGGTTCCCGGTTGTTCCGGGGTGTTACCGGACGGGTTCTGGTCGATCACCTTGTTCTTGTCGGCGGCCGACGACTCCACCCTGGTGATAGTGCCGATTTGCAGCTGCAGCGAGGTGAGTTTCGCGGTGGCCTGCTCCTGCGTCATGCCGGCCAGGTTCGGGACGGGGATGTCGGGAGGTGGCGGTGCCTTGGAGGTGAACTTGATGGTCAGGAAGATCGCCCCGGCCAGCAATGCCAGGCAGATGACGCCGATCCCGAAGTAGCCCCACACCTTTTTGGCACGGCTGTTCTCCTGATCCTCCTGCCAGTGCTGCTCCGGCATGATGCGCTGGGGCGGCGCCAGGATCGGCGGGGTGGCGCTCGGACCGCCACTGCTGATGCCGGACGGTGCGGGCGCCGGCGGTCGGTTGGGGCCCATCAGCTGCGTGCGTTCGGCGTCGTCCATCACCCGCGGTGCGTGGACGGCCTGCCCGGACAGCGCCCGGACCAGGTCGGAGCGCATCTCGGCGGCGGTCTGGTAGCGGTTCAGCGGGTTCTTGTTCAGCGCCTTCAGCACGATGGCGTCCAACTCGCGAGCTAGCCCGCGCCTGGTCGCCGACGGTGCCTTCGGTTCTTCCCGGACGTGCTGGTAGGCCACAGCGACCGGCGAGTCGCCGGTGAACGGCGGCTGCCCAGTGAGCAACTCGTACAGCACGCAACCGGTGGAGTAGACGTCGGAGCGGGCATCGACGGCCTCCCCGCGGGCCTGCTCGGGCGAGAGGTACTGCGCAGTGCCGATGACGGCGGAGGTGGCCGTCATCGACGACTGGCCGTCGGCGACGGCACGGGCGATACCGAAGTCCATCACCTTGACGGCGCCCGCCCTGGTGAGCATCACGTTGGCCGGTTTGACGTCGCGGTGCACAATGCCGTGTCGGTGCGAGAAGTCCAGTGCGGCACAAACGTCAGCGACGATCTCCATCGCCCGTTTCGGGTCCAGCGGTCCTTCCCGTTTGAGCAGGTCGCGCAGCGTCTCGCCGTCGACGTACTCCATCACGATGTACGGAACGGTGCCGCCGTCACCCGTCGCGGACGCCGTCTCGCCGGTGTCGTAGACCGCAACGATGGCTGGGTGGTTCAGCGACGCCGCGTTCTGTGCCTCCCGGCGAAATCTGGCCTGGAACGACGGGTCGCGGGCCAGGTCGGCGCGCAGCACCTTGATTGCCACGTCGCGACCGAGGCGCAGGTCACGGCCACGATGCACCTCGGACATGCCGCCGAAGCCGAGCGTGTCGCCGACCTGATAGCGGTCGCCGAACAGTTGTCCCGTCATCGCCTGATCTTGCCCATCTGTGTTCGCAGAGTTGTCTGCGGTGGCTGTGTCGCCGGTGCCGTGGCCCTCGTCAGCATGAATGCGGCCACGCCGGCCGCATTGCCGGTGCCCCCGTTGGGCACACCGAGCCATTGTCGCAGGTCCACGCTGCTGCCAGCGGACACCGCCTGCTGCCGACCGGTGGTTGGCGCCCAGCCGGCCGGCGTCGCCACGGCGGCGGCACCGTTGCTGCTGCTGTTGGCCACCGTGGACAGGTACCAGCCGGCGGCCACCGCCAGCATCAACACCAGCACCCCGATCAGCCACGCCAGCCCGGTATGACGGACCGGCCGCGGCGCTATCAACACCTGGGCAGCCGAGTAACCGGCACCAGCCCTGGCCCGCGCCGCCTGCACCGCCTGGGCGGCGTGCGCTGCCTGCGCCGCGTGCACCGACAGCGGGTGACCGGTGGTGGCCACCGGGTGACCAGCCGATACCGCCCGACCGGACCGGACGGCCGCCACCGCATCGGCGACGGCGGCGCCGTCCTCGAAGCGCTTCCGCGGGTCCTTGTCGAGCATCCGCATCACCAGCGCCGTCACCGGAGGCGGGATGTCAGGCGGCAGCGGCGGCGGCGCGTCGTTGACCTGCGCCATCGCCACTGCGATCGGGCTCTCGGCGTTGAACGGGCGGGCGCCGGCCAGGCATTCGTAGGCGACGATGCCCAGGGCGTAGACGTCCGACGCCGGCACCGCTGCATGCCCCGCCGCCTGCTCAGGTGAGAGGTACTGCGCGGTGCCCATCACCATGCCGCCCTTGGTGATCGGCACCTGGAAGGCCACCTTGGCGATGCCGAAGTCGGTGATCTTGACCTGACCCGCCGGGGTGATCAGGATGTTGCCCGGCTTGATGTCGCGGTGCACCAGCTGCCGGTTGTGGGCCGCCTGCAACGCCCTGCCGGTCTGCTCGAGCAGGTCCAGTAGCCGTGGCACGGCGATCCGCGGCGCTCTGGCCAGCACCGCGGACAGCGGCTCGCCGGTGACCAGCTCCATCACCAGGAACGCGGTGTCCTCCGGCCCGCTGGCGATCGAGGCCACCTCGCCGTAGTCGTACACCGAAGCGATGCCGGAATGGTTGAGCGCAGCGGTGATCCTGGCTTCGGTGCGGAACCTGTCGACGAACTCCGGGTCGCTGGTGAGCTCCGACTTGAGAATCTTCACCGCGACCGGTCGATGCAGTCTGGTGTCGTCCGCCGACCACACCTCGCCCATACCGCCGACGGCGATGCGGGCGGTCAGCCGATACCTGTCGGACAGCACCAGGCCGGGGGTGAGCGCCACCTCAGCCACCCCCCGCCAGCGCCGCCTCGATCACCGCGTGCCCGATCGGTGCAGCGATCGTCGCACCGGTGGCGTTCAGGGCTTTGTCGCCGCCGTCGGCGACGAACACCGCCACTGCGATGGTCGGGTTGTCGGCCGGCGCGAAGGCGACGTACCAGCCGTGCGGCGGGGTGGACTTCGGGTCGGCGCCGTGTTCGGCGGTGCCGGTCTTGGAGGCGATCTTCAACGCCGGGTTCGACGCGCTGGCCATCGCCTGCTCGGACTGCAGCATCATGTCCTTGATCTGGGTGGCCGTGGCCTGCGGAATCGCCTGGTCAAGGGCCACCGGCTGGGTCTGCGGCTGCAGCAGCGACAGGTCAGGCTTGGTCAGCTTCGACACCAGGTAGGGCTGCATCCGCTGGCCGCCGTTGGCGATGGTGGCGACCACCTCTGCGTCCTGCAGTGGGGTGAAAGCCACGTCCCGCTGGCCGATGCCGGACTGCGCAACGGCGGCCGCGTCGGCCATCTCCCCCGTGCGTGACGGGGCGACGTCCAACCCGCCCAGGCTCAGCTTCTCGCCGACACCGTAGGCGGCGGCCTGCGCCTTCAGCTTGTCGGCGCCGACCTTGATCGCCACCTGGGCGAACGCGGTGTTGCACGAGTAGGCAAGCGCCTGGGTCAGCGACACGTCGGAGCCGCCCTTGTGGGCGCAGTCCTCGCCGGCGAAGTTCGACATGGTGGCGCCGCCGGTGGCCGGCAAGGTGATCTTCGGGACGCCGGTGACGGCGGTATTGGGGGTGAAGCCGTTCTGCAGCGCGGCCGACGACACGATCAGCTTGAACGTCGAACCCGGGGGATAGACCGATTCGATGGCCCTGTCCACCGACGGGTCCGGCGCCGCACTGTTCTGGGCGTTCACCAGCTGGTTGTAGGCGGCCTTCTGAATGGCGTCCTTGTGCGAGGCGAGCGGATTGGGGTTGAAGGACGGGCTGGTGACCATCGCCAGCACCGCGCCGGTCTTCGGCTGGATCGCGACGACGGCGCCGGTGAATTTCTTGTCGGTGAGCTGCTGGTAGGCCAGCTGCTGCAGCTTGGGGACCAGCGTCAGCTCGACGTTGCCACCCTGTGGATCGCGCCCGGTGATCAGGTCGGACAGATTGGCGATGAGCAGGCCAGGATCGTCGCCGGACAGCACATCGTTGTAGGAGTTCTCCAGCCCGGTGCTGCCGTACCGCTGCGACAGGTAGCCGGTGATGGTGGCGTAAGCGGCGCCGCCCGGGTAGCTGCGCTGGTAGCGGTACTGGTCGTTGGACGGGATGCTGCGGGCCAGCACCACCCCGCCGGCGGCGGTGATCAGACCGCGCTGCCGGTTGAAGTCGTCCAACATCGTCCGCTTGTTGTTCGGGTCGTTGCGATAGGCGTTCGACTTGACCACCTGGATGTAACCGACGTTCAGCAGCAGCAGGCTCAGCATCACCAGCATGGCGGTGCCGAGCCGGCGCAGCGGCCGCTTCACCGAACCTAGATTGTTGATCGACCTGCTCACACGGCATCACCGCGCCGGGACAGCGGCACCATCTCGGTGCTGGCCTCGATCAGCGGCGCCGGTTTGGGTTTAGCCGGTGCCGGCGGTCGCCGCGACGAGTCCGAGATGCGGACCAGCAGAGCCAGGATCACGTAGTTCGCCAGCAGGGAGGATCCGCCGTAGGACAGAAAGGGTGTCGTCAGTCCGGTCAGCGGGATGAGCCTAGTCACGCCACCGATGATGATGAACACCTGTAGCGCCAACGAGAATGCCAACCCGCCGGCCAGCAGCGAGCCGAAGGTGTCCTTGACGGCGATCGCCGTCCGCAGCCCCCGGCTGGTCAGGATCATGTACAGCACGATGATGGCCGTCAGGCCGACAAGGCCGAGCTCCTCGCCGACCGCTGCGGTGATGAAGTCGGTGGAGGCGTACGGCACGATGTTGGGCCGGCCACCGCCGAGGCCGGTACCGAAGATGCCGCCGGTGCCCAGCCCGAACAGCGACTGCACCAGCTGGTAGCCCTTGCCGGTTGGATCCTCGAAGGGGTGCAGCCAGATGTCCACCCGCAGCTGCACGTGCGCGAACAGCCGGTACATCAGGTAGGCGCCGCCGGCGAACCCGATGAGCCCGATGATCAGCCAGCTGACCCGGGAGGTGGCCAGGTAGATCATCACCAGAAGGATGCCGAACAGCAGCAGCGAGGTGCCGAGGTCGTTGCCGCGGACCAGCACGGCCAGCGCGACGATCAGCACCAGCAGCAACGGGCCCAGGTCGCGGGCTCGCGGCAGTATCAGGCCGAGGAACTTCTTGCCTGCGCTGGTGAGCACCCCGTGCTTGCTGGTGAGGAAGGCAGCGGTGAAAATGATCAGCGCTATCTTGGCGAACTCGGCCGGCTGGATGGAGAACACGCCGGGAAATCGGATCCAGATCTTGGCGCCGTTCACCGAGGACAGTCGGGTCGGCAGCACCGCCGGGATCGCCATGAAGGCAACCCCGGCGAAAGCCAGTGTGTATGCGTAGGACTGCAACGAGGTGTGGTCGCGGACCACCAGCAGCACCACCAGGAACAGCAGCAACGAGACGCCGGTCCACATTAGCTGCAGCGGTGCCTGCAGGCCGGGTGGGTCGGTTCCGTGAGCGGCGGCGTTGGCCGCTGCACCGATATCCAGGCGGTGGATCATCACCAGCCCGAGCCCGTTCAGCAACGCCGCGACTGGCATCAGCACCGGGTCGGCGTAGGGCGCGAACTGGCGCACCACCAGATGGGTGACGGCAAGCGCCAGCAGGTAGCCACCGCCGTACCAGAGCAGATCCCAGTTGACGGCCTGGTTCTGGTTCAGTTCGACGATCACCAGGGCCGAGGTGACGATGACGGCCGCGAATACCAGCAGGCCGATCTCCGCCGCCCGTCCGGTCCCGGCGGGTTTGGCAGCCGGCCGGCTGCTGGCGGGGCTCAATGCCGCACCCGGCAGGCGGTTGGGTCGATGCCCGGCGCGCTGCCATTGGTCGTCACGGTGGTCGACGATTGCGCCGCCGCGTCCGAGGTCGGCGTCGGCGCGCCGGCGGGATCGCCGGCGCGCAGTTTGTCCCCGGGTCGTGAGGTGACGGCCAGCACCGATCGCGGGTTGGTCGCGGTGTGCGGCAACAGCGTGGAGGGCGGAACGCTGGCGTGCGCCGAGCTCTTGCCGGTCTGACGCACCGGCGGGCGCACCGCAGTCGAGCGCACCGTGGCATGCGCGGCAGTGCGCGCCGGCGGGCGCGCTACCGAGTGGGCGGTCGCTGGCCCGGTTGAGCGTGCCGTCGAGCGTGCCGTCGAGCGCGCCGTTGAGCGCGCCGGTGAGCGCGTTATCGGTGGCACGACGGTGGCGGAGGTACTGGCCGGCAACGACGCCGCGGTCGAACCGGCCGCCGTTGCTCCGGTTCCAGTGCCGGTTCCGGACGTACCAGTTCCCGTGCCGGTGCCAGCGGCCGGGCAGTACGGCAGCAGGTCGCCGGTCAGCCTGGTCATCACTGCGCGGGCCGCGGACAGGTCGGGGGCCGGGATGCCGTCGTTCACCTGATCCCTGGCCGACGGCACCAGATCGTTGATGGTGATCGGGACGCAGCCGGCCGGCTGGCCCACACAGGAGTCTTCCTCGACGCTTGCCAGCGACAACCCGAACACTGACCCGTCGACGCCCTTGTAGACCACCACCCGGCCGGCCGAGGCACCCACGTAGTACTGCGATCTGGCCCAGAGCAGCGCTCCGGTGGCGACCGCCGCCAGCAGCACAACGGCGGCGAGGATCACCGCGCCGCGACGGCGCCAGCGTGGGGTGCGGCGAGCAGGCCCGACGAGCGGGATCGGCCCGGTGATCGGCTCGACGTCATCGTCATCGTCATCGTCATCGTCGACGTCATCGTCATCGTCGTAGTCGTCGTCATCGAACTCGTCGTCGGCGCCGACGTACTCCGGGCGAGCCGGGGTGTCCTCCGGGTAGCCGGGCAGCGGCACCCGCGGCATCTTCTGGGTGACGTGGATCGGCTTGATCGGGCCGGTCGCGTCCGGGTCGTAGCCGCTGCCGGCGGCCGGCACCGGCGGTGGTTCGGAGCGGGCACCGACCTCGATGACGTCGGCGACGATCACCGTCACGTTGTCGGGTCCGCCGGCCACCAGCGCCAGCTCGATCAGCCGGTCGGCGGCCACCTCCGGGTCGGGGTCGGACAGCCCGTCGGCGATCGCCTCGGCACCGATCACCGACGACAGCCCGTCCGAACAGATCAGGAACCGGTCGCCCGTCGAGATCTCCCGCACCGTCAACATCGGCTCGGTGTCGGTGCCATTCAGCGCGCGTAGCAACAGGTTTCGCTGTGGATGGACCGCCGCTTCGTCCTCGGTGATGCGACCGTCGTCGACCAGCGACTGGACGAAGGTGTCGTCGTGGCTCAGCTGATGCAGCACGCCGTTTCGGTACAGGTAGGCGCGGGAGTCTCCGACGTGCGCCATCGCCATCCGGTCGCCGTCGAACAACATCGCGGTGGCGGTGGTGCCCATCCCGTCGAGGTCCGGGTCCTCGTCCACCAACTCGGCGATCGCGTCATTGCCGTCGGACACGGCCTGCTTGAGCGGGGCCAGCAGATCCGACACTGGCGGCTGCGCATCCAGCGGGGCGAAGGCCGCCACCACCACGCGGGAGGCAAGGTCACCGGCGGCGTGCCCGCCCATCCCGTCGGCGACGATCAGCAGCCGCTCACCGGCGTAGACCGAGTCCTGGTTGTTGGCCCGCAACAGTCCCCGGTCGCTCCGGGCGGCGAAGCGCAGCTGATGCGTCATCGGCGCCTGCCGGCCCGGCCCGCTGCCCGGCCGTCCGGCGCCGCCGGTGTCGCCGCCGTTGTTGTCGCGACAGTCACGGGCGCAACTCGATCACGGTGCGGCCGATCCTGATCGGCACCCCGACGCCGATCGCTGTCGGATGCTGGATGCGCTGCCTGTCCAGATAGGTGCCGTTGGTCGAGCCAAGATCCTCCAGGTAATAGCTGTCGCCCTCGCGCAGGATCCTGGCGTGTCTGGTCGAGGCGTAGTCGTCGTCCAGTACCAGCGTTGAGTCGTCCGCCCGGCCGATCAGGATCGCCCCGTCGGTCAGCCGCAGCCTGGTCCCGGCCAGCGAACCTGCGGTGACGACCAGGATCGCGGGCGTCATCCCGCCGGGCACGCGCGGCCGGCTCCTGTCCTCCTTGGCTGCCCGCCTCGCATCGCGGCGGGACGGCCGTACGGTGCTGACGTCCACCGCGGTTCGCAGGTCCGCCCGGATCACCCTGATGGCCGCCCACACGAATAGACAGAGCAGGATCAGAAATCCCACCCTGGTCAGCTGGAGGATCAGCGCAGGCATTTCAGGGGCCTCAGCATCGAATCAGTGCAGCATCGGATCGGCGCAGTTGCAGATGTGTACTCGGGCTAGTGCAGGTTGAACACGACTGTCGAGTGGCCGATATGGATCACGTCCCCCTCGGCAAGCTGCCAGGTCTGGACGGACGAGCCGTTCACCGTGGAGCCGTTGGTGGATCCCAGATCGTGCATCACTGCAGCCTGGCCATCGAAGTAGACGTCGATGTGTCGGCGGCTGACGCTGGTGTCGGGCAGCCGGAACGCTGCGTCCTGGCCGCGCCCGACCACATTCGAGCCGCGCTGCAGCTGATAGGAACGGTGCGAGCCGTCATCCACCGTCAACACCGCGGTGACGTCGACCGCCGGGGACGGCGGCGCCGGCGGTGTCACTGTCCCCGCTCCAGCCCCGCCCGCTCCTGCCCCGCCCGCTGACCCCAGCGCCCCGCCACCGCCAGCTGCCGCCGGCTGGTAACCGGCATCGGCAGGGGAGCCGTAGGCCGCGGGGGCATAGCCCTGCGGGTCGTATGACTGCTGACCGTGCTGGTCGTAGCCCCCCTGGTAGCCCTGCTGAGGCTGGTAGCCCTGCGGCTGATACGCCTGGCCCTGGTCGTAGCCCTGCTGCTGGTGGGCCTGGCCTTGGTCGTATCCCTGCTGATGGTAGGGCTGCTGGTCGTATCCCGGCTGATGACCCTGGTCGTAGCCCTGGGGGCCGTACTGCTGGTAACCGCCCTGCTGCGGTTGCCCATAACCTTGCTGGTCTTGGTGGCCTTGCTGGCCGTAGGCCTGCTGGTAGCCCTGGTGCTCGGGCTGGCCGTAACCCTGTTGCTGCTGGCCCTGGTCGTAACCCTGTTGCTGCTGGCCTTGGTCGTAACCCTGCTGCCCATAGCCCTGCTGCCCGTAGCCCTGCTGGGAATAGCCCTGGTCGTAACCCTGCTGGGGGTAACCCGGGTCGTAACCCTGTTGGGAATAGCCCGGCTGCTGGCCGTGTCCCGCGTCGATCCCCTGGCCGCCCTGCTGCTGATAGCCCTGGTCGTGGCCTTGCTGCTGGTACCCGCTCTGCTGGCCGTAGGCGTCCGATCCGGCCGGTGGCGGATAACCCTGCTGGTCGTACTGAGGCTGGGAGCCCTGCTGTCCGTAGCCTGGCTGCTGCCCGTAACCCTGCTGCTGATAACCCTGCTGGCCATAACCCTGCTGGCCGTAACCTTGCTGGCCGTAACCTTGCTGGCCGTAACCTTGCTGGCCGTAACCTTGCTGGCCGTAACCTTGCTGGTCGTCTCCGTAACTGGGCTGGCCGTAACTGGGCTGGCCGTAACCCGGCTGGCCGTAACCCGGCTGGCCGTA
>JALYXB010000240.1 GCA_030947305.1 Actinomycetota bacterium
CCGGCGCACCACACCACGATGCGGCAGCGCTGCATGCTTGTGCCTTGGCACACTCTGTCTATGACGTGGTACGGCGACAGCAAACTGTTGGGCGTCAGATGACCCCGCAGCGCATCGGACCGGGAACGCTGGTGGTGGCCACCCCGCAGCTGATCGACCCGTCGTTCCGGCGCACCGTGGTGTTGTTGCTGGCACACGGCGAGGACGGCACCCTCGGGGTCGTACTGAACAGGCCCAGCGAACAGGCAGTGCACAACGTGCTGCCCGGCTGGGAGCGCTGGATCAGCAAGCCGCGCTCGATGTATTACGGCGGACCCGTCGGCGCTTCGTCGGCGTTATGTATCGGAGTGCGCCGGGCCGGCTCGTCGGTCGCACCGGGCAGCGTGCAGGAAGAGGTTGACGCGCTGCTCGACCCCGTCGGCCCACCGCTGGCGCGAGTGTCCGGTGAGCTGGTGCTGGTTGATCTGGATTCGGAGCCGGAATCGACGGTGGAGGCGCTGCGCGGTGCCCGCATCTACGCCGGCCATTCCGGATGGGGGCCGGGGCAGCTGCACGACGAGATCACCGAAGGTTCCTGGTACGTGCTCGACTCCGAACCTGAGGACATCCTGGTAGGCGCCAACGTGGACCTGTGGTTCCGGGTGTTGCGGCGCCAGGGCCTGCCACTGGCGCTGGACGCCTATCTCCCGCCGGGGCCGTCGCTCAACTGACGCCGACTGGGACCCGGGCCGCGACCGGGAATAATCCCGTTCGGCCCGGCACAGTCGCCATCACCCCCGGCCCGGTCGGGCCGAAGGTGCCTCGGATCAGCTGGCGGGCAGCGGGCCGATGTCCGGCACGTCTGCCGCCGGCCATGGGCCGTCCGCCGACACCTCGAAGAACAGCCCGATCTGCTCCGGACCGGGAGCGAATGTCTGGCTCGCCATCAACATCAACATGGCGGCGCCCATCATGTCCTCTTCGTCGGCCGCCGCCGCCTTCCGGGAGACATCGCCGTCCTGATCGGCGTCGACCCAGGCGTCGGACGTCACCGCGGGGAACGCCTCGACGACGGACATCCAGCCGCCTTCCTCACCCCTGATCACCGACGACCGCACGCACGGCGGCTCCATCTCCAGCAATCCGGGCCTGCTGAACACCACCGATTCGCCGCGCCTGGCCGCCAGCACCAGCAGCTGTCTGATGCGTTCGCGGTACTCGGCCATCGGCACCGGCAGCGCCCCCCCGTCGAGCACGCTGACCGGCCATTGGTCCTGCTCAAGGCCCCGGAGCAACATCCTTTTCTCGTCGACCACCAGGCATTGCGCCGAGGCGCCCTCGCCGGCCTCCCGGCGCGGCAGGGTGCCGCCGGCGACCCTGGCGGTCAGCGTCGCCGGCACCAGCCAGATGACGCCGGACCCAGCCGCGTCGTAGGTCGTCAGCCGGTTGCCGTACGGCACGGCGACGGTGGTCAGCACCAACGTTTCGCCATCTGTGGAGTCGTCTGTCGGCTCGACGGCGACGGTGTCGACGTCGGTGGATTCGTCGTTGGCGGCCTGGTCGGCGCTGTGTTCTTGGTGTGCCGCTGCCGGGCCGCTGTCGTTCCGAAGGATCGAGATCTGGGCGATGTCGGGCTCGCTGTCGGCAGGGTCGTGATGGCGTCCAGGGGTCACCGGCACAACGTACCGGGATCCGATTCAGCCGGACCGGCTCGCTTTCCTAGCTGACGGGAGCGAACAACTCCAGCGCAGTGTTGTCCGGATCCCGGAACTCAAGCAGGTAGCCGGAACCGATGTCCTTGATGTCGCCGTGGACGATCCCGAGGCCGTCCAGCTTCGTTGCCGCCGCATCAAGGTCGGTGCGGGAAGCAACAGCGAAGCTCAGGTGATCCAGACCCGTTCGGTTCTCGTCGAAGGTGTCGCCGGTGGCTGCGACCGGCCGCAGGCCGAGCAGACTGCCGCCCGGGAGTTGGTAGATCACCCCTCCGTAGAGGAAGGCCAGCTGATCGCGGGTGCTGGCGTCAGCATCGCTGGGTATCTCGAAGGCCACGTCGAGTCCGAAGACATCGTCATAGAACTTCCGGGATCGCTCGATGTCGGTAACGGTCAGGCGGACGTGGGCGTAACCGGTGAGGGGAAGTGTCATGCCGTCAGGATGCCAGTGAATCTTCCGAACTGCTCAGGTGCTGAACTTGAGGCTCAGTCCTGGTTGGCCAGACCCGCCTTGGTCAGGCCGGCGCAGCCGCCGGAGCCGCAGACGCAACCGTCGCAGGTGGCCGGCCTGGCTGCCGGCTTCGGCACGGTTGCGGCGGCTCGCTCGCCCAGGATGCCGGCCGCGACCAGCAAGGCGACGCTGCCGATCAGCGCAACGGCAAAGATCACCAGGGTGGCCAGCACTGGGAGTCGCAGCGCGATCACCAGCACGGCGCCGAGCGCGAAGACGCCCGCAGCCGCCGTCGCCACCGGCGCAGCGACCCTGTTGGCCAGCGCAAATGCCTCCTCTGACGACTGCGCCGTCGGTCCGTGGATCCCCAGCGTGCTCGCCCGCCGCAGGGTCCCGGCGCGGCCCCGGAGGCCGGCCGTCAACGCGGCTGCCGCCGGCAGCAGCAGCACCACGCCGAGCGGCACCGTCAGGAAGAGGGAAGCGGCCACCCGTCGATGGTAATTGCCTGCCCGATGGGGTGGGACTGTCGGACCTCGGAGTCATCCTGTCCGGGTGCAGCCTTCGCTCGTTCCGACCGCACCGGAGGTTCCTGGTCCGGCCGGCCAGCCGATCCTGCATGCGGACGCCGATGCCTTCTTCGCCTCCGTCGAGGCCCGCGATCGTGCTGAGCTCGCCGACCGGCCGTTCGTCGTGGTCGCCGGCGCCGCCGGGGTGGTGGCCTGCCCGAACTATCCGGCGCGCGCCCACGGCATCCATGGCGGCATGACGATTAACCAGGCCGCCCGCCGTTGCGCGAATCTCACGGTGGTGGAAGCCCGGATGGATGCCTACGCGGAAGTCAGCGAGCGGCTGTTCGATCTGTTCGCCCGGTACGCGGTGGCCATCGAGCCGGGATCGATGGAGGAGGCGTTCCTGGATGTCAACCCCCAGGACGCGGTGGCGGTCGCCGGCCGCATCCGCACCGAGGTCGCCGCCGAGATCGGGCTTGCGGTGAGCGTCGGTGTCGGGCGCACCAAACTCATTGCGAAGCTGGCCAGCCGGCGGGCAAAGCCGGACGGGTTGGTGGTGATCGCCGGCGAGGGCGAGCGACAGCTGCGGGAGCAGTTGCGCATCGCCGACCTCTGGGGTGTCGGCACCGCCACCCGAGAGCGGTTGTGCGACATCGGTATCCATACCCTGCGCGATCTGGACGGCTTCGACCTGCAGCAGCTGGCCCAAGTCGTGGGGCTGGCGATGGCACGGCGGCTGGCAAACATCGTGCTCGGCACCGACGACGCTGCTGTGCACGCGCCGCAGCCCGGCCGGCTGATCAGTGGCGAGCGCACCGTAATGCCGCCGTCTCGATCCCGCACCAAGGTCGGCGAGATCCTTACTGCTGCAACGTATTCCGCCACCGAGCGGCTGCTGGCCCGCGGTCAGTTGGCGTCCAGGGTCGAGGTGCTGGTGCGATTTGACGACCACCAGACAACGACTGTGCGCACCGCGCTGCCGATCCCGACCGACAAGCAGAAGGCGCTGCAGCTGGCAGCGTCGGAGCTGTTGGACCGCACAGGTTTCACCGACGACGGTCGCGGCGTGCAGCGGGTGGGGGTGGTGCTGACGCTGTATCGCAGCCGTCAACCGTATCTCGACCAGCCGGCGCTGTGGTGAGGGTGATCGGGCATGGTGGGCCCCGGATGGTGAAGTGCCGGATAGTGAGTGCCGGATGGTGAGTTGCCGGATGGCGAGTGCCGGATGGTGAATGCCGGATGGTGAATGCCGGATGGTGACAGCCGCCCAGATAGTCGCTCTTGGCCGCACGCTGCCGCGGGCGGAGCAGGCCTATGTCCGCGAGCGGGTGAAGTTCAGGGTGCGCGGCCTCGTCTTCGTATCGATCTCGCCGGATGAGAATTCGATGGGATTCGCCTTCCCGAAGGACGAACGGGACGCCCTGATCGCCTCCGACCCCGACACGTTCTTCCTGCCCATCCCCTCCGACCTGCGCTTCAATTGGGTGTGCGCGCGGCTGGCCAGGCTGGACGCCGCCGAGATGCGCGAGCTGGTGCTCGATGCCTGGCAGATGGTGGTCCCCAAGAAGGTGATCAGGGCATGTTGGGATGAGCGCCGGTGGGCTGCCTACGATCCAGAGATGACCGAGCCGAGCGCCCTGCCGACGTCAAATCCCGAGATGATGCAGGTACAGACGCCGTACGGCCCGGCGCGGGTGCACCTACATCGTCCGGCTGGCCCGCCGACCGGGCTGCTGATGCTCGGCCCCGGCGCCAGCGGCGGGGTGACGGCCGGCGATCTGCAGGCCGCGACCGCCGTTGCCCTCCGGGCGGGCATGGCAGCGGCATTGATCGAGCAGCCGTATCGGGTAGCGGGTCGGCGGGCGCCGGCACCGGCGCCGCAGGTGGATATCGCCTGGGTGGTGGTCGCCGGGCAGCTGTCCGAAGAGTTCTTTGGCCTGCCGCTGGTCACCGGCGGCCGGTCGTTCGGCGGCCGGGTGGCCTGCCGAACCGCCGCGGCCACCGGCAGCGCCGGCGTGCTCTGCCTCGCCTTTCCCACCCATCCGCCGGGCCGGCCCGAGAAGTCCCGGCAGGGCGAGCTGTCCGGCGTCACCGTCCCGACGCTGGTGGTGCAGGGTGAGCGCGACCCGTTCGGCATCCCTGAAGGCTCCGACAGCTGCCAGATCGTGGTGGTGGCCGGCGATCACAGCCTGAAGAAGGACCTTTCAGCGATTCGCGTCGCCATCGCCGACTGGTTGCCGTCGGTGCTCGGCTGAATAGCTGCCGAGTGACTGCCTGGCGGGTGGTGCGGGAGAGCCTCGGCGAGCAGGCCGGGCGGGGGACTACCGGGGACGGTTCTGAAGGACGCTCGTCGAAGGCGCCGGTGGTCGGGCCGTCACACCGTGAAGGCGCGCGGCGAATACTCCGCCCTCGGCGCGTTCGGGCCTACCGTCACAGGGGTGACGCTCGCCAACGGCACCATCACACTCGTTCCGTTGACGGCTGCCATCATCCACCGACGACTCGCCGAGGCCGAGTTCGCGACGAAGGTGATCGGGGTCGACCGGCCGGTGCAGTTCGTTGAGCAGTGGCCGGGCGACCTGCTGGGGATTTTTCCGGTGTTCGCCTCGGCCCTGACCGGGAACGAGGCGGTACTCGGGCAGTACATCGTCGTCGACACCGAACGGTCCGTCGCCGTCGGCGCTCTGGGAATCCTCGGCGAGGTGACGCGGGACCGGTCCGTCGAGATCGGCTACGGGATGAACCGGTCCGAGCGCGGGCGCGGCTTCGCGACCACAGCAGTAGGGCTGCTGGTGCAGGGGCTGTTCACCCGCCGAGTACTGCCGGCCAGGGTCGGCGAGATTACTGCCAAGACTGCCGTCGACAACATCGCCAGCCAGCGGGTGCTGGAGAAGAACAACTTCGAGCGGACCGGCACCGACCACAACGACGATGACGGCGAGCTGTTCACCTGGGCCTTGCAGCCCTGACCGCGCTGGGCGCACACCAACTCCGAGGTAGCGCACACCAACTCCGAGGTAGCGCAAACCTGTCACGACATGCCGCGCTTGCCGGGCGTGTCTGGAGAAGTTTGCGCTACCTGGGTGAGTCTGGGGCCAAGATCAACATCATGACCGACCCCACCACCATCAGCCACCAACCCGACGAGCCAACCGGCTGACACTCATGGCCGGTCAGCTGCCGCACTCGCTGCGGCGGTCGCTCAGCTCGGATCACGGCTGCGAGACGGCAGGCCACACCACGTTCACCGTCGCGACCGACTGCCCGGTGTACTTCTGCGACCCGACTCACCATGGTGCGGCCCGCGAACGAGAACGGCAACTGATGATCCGGGAGTTCTTTTCTCAACGGCACCAATTTCACCTCAGTGACCGACGATCAGGTCACCGAGGTCGAAGGCCTCCTGAACACCCGACCCCGCAAGGTCTTGGAGTTCGCCACCCCGGCTGAAAGCTCAACAGGCTGTTCACTGCTGCGCCGACCGCTTGAATCCGCCCATCGATGGGCCACGACGGTGCCCAGCGCCGCGACTAGCGCGAGCCGCAGCTTCGGTGCCGCGCTCTCGGCTCGGGTTGAGCGAGTGGATCCACCAGATGGGCGAGGCGCAGTACCACGTATTGCGCCGGTCATTGGTCCCGCCATCGACTGACTGCCGCTGATCCTGAGTCATGTGCACAACTCACCAGCTGTCACCCGCCACCTCTACCGTTGGCCGGGTGGCACTCACCGACAGCAGGCAGGCAATCGCAACATCCGTCATCGAAGCGCTGGCCGGGCCGGGCGCGGTTCTGCGAGACGACCAGCTCACCGCGATCCATGGCCTGCTGGAGCCGGGCGCCAGGGTGCTGGTGGTGCAGGCAACTGGCTGGGGAAAATCCGCCGTCTACTGGGTGGCCACCGCTATCCGCCGCGCCGAGGGAGCAGGTCCGACGCTGGTCGTCTCGCCCTTGCTGTCGTTGATGCGCGATCAGGTGGCCGCCGCTGCCAAAGCCGGATTGCGGGCGGCAACCCTCAACTCCTCCAACATCTCCGACTGGTCGACCATCGAAACCGACCTGTCCGCCGGCACGGTCGACGTCCTGCTCGTCTCGCCCGAGCGGCTGGCCAATCCCGGCTTCGGCCGACGGGTGCTCGATGCGCTCACCGGCCACCTTGGCATGCTGGTGATCGACGAGGCACACGCCGTCTCCGACTGGGGACACGACTTCCGTCCGGACTATCGCCGGGTCGCCGACACGGTGCGCACCCTCAACCCAGATACCCCGGTGCTGGCCACCACGGCCACTGCTAACCAGCGGGTCACCGACGATGTCGCCACCCAACTCGGCGAACAAACGTTGGTGCTCCGAGGGCCATTGGCGCGCAACAGCTTACAACTGGCCGTAGTCGACTCGCTCACCCCGTTACAGCGGTATGCCTGGGTGGTGGAGAATCTGGCGAAGCTGCCCGGCTCCGGCATTGTGTACACCCTTACCGTTGCCGACGCCCAACGACTTACCCAGGCTATCCAGCAGCACGGCGGGACCATGAGAGTCGCCGCCTACACAGGTCAGCTCGACGGCGCCGAGCGCGAGCGGCTGGAAGAAGCATTGCGCCGCAACGAGTTGAAGGCTTTGGTGGCCACCTCGGCACTCGGAATGGGCTACGACAAGCCCGATCTCGGGTTCTGCGTGCATGTCGGAGCCCCACCCTCCCCGGTGGCGTATTATCAGCAGGTCGGCCGGGCCGGCCGCGGCATCGACCACGCCGTCGTCATGCTGCTCACCTCGACCGCCGACGCCGGCGTATGGGACTACTTCGCCACCGCGTCCATCCCCGAACCTGTTGCCATGCAACGATTATTGGATGTCACCCCGGTGCAACCGGCCGAGCCGGCAAGCGTCCCGGCGCTGGAAGCGGAGTCCGGCCTGCGCCGCACCAAGGTCGAGCTGATGCTCAAACAGCTGGCGGTCGACGACATCGTCGAACGCACCGAGAGCGGCTGGCTGCGCACCGGCAAAGGGTGGCACTACGACAAGGAGCATTACGACGGGGTGCTCGCCGTCCGGCAGCGGGAGGCCGACATCATGCGGGACTACTCCCGCGGCACCCGCTGCCTGATGCAGCTGCTGCAGGAAGCACTCGACGACCCGACAGCGGCGCCGTGCAGCCGCTGCAGCGTCTGTACCGGCGAGCTCCCGGACAACCTGCCGGAGCAGCCGTCCATCGATGTCACCAGAGCGGTGGCCGGCGTGCTGCGTACCCAATCGCATCCGGTGGAGCCGCGAAAGATGTGGCCAGGTGGGACATTCGGGTCTCGCGGACGTATCCCGCTCGGCGAGCAGGCAGCAACAGGTCGGGCGCTGATCCACGCCGACGCCCCCGAGTGGCGGGACATGGTGCAGACAATTTTCGGCAACCAAGACGGGGCCGGCAGGAGCATCGATGGCGCGGCGGAACCCCCGCAGGAACTCGTCGACGCGTTGGTCGCGCTGCTTGCGGCCTGGCGCAAGGACTGGTCGGCCCGGCCCGAGGTGATGATCGGGCTACCCGCGGCGGGTTATCGCGCGCTCACCGATGGGCTGGTGCGCCGGCTCGCGGAGATCGGCCGGATGAGCACCGCAGTGCTGACGGTTTCCGCCGGTGTACCGGGTGAGCTGTCCTCGCCCGAGGAGGCGGCGGCCTGGGGGAGGGCGATCGAGGTGCCCGACCCAGCCGCGATCGCCGGCCGGGTGGTGCTGCTGGTGGTGGATGCCACCGGCTCGCTCTGGCCGGTGACGATCGCCGCATCGATGCTGCGGAGCAACGGCGCCGCCGCCGTGTTGCCGCTGGTGGTGCACCGGCGGGTGGGCTGAAGCCGGCCTACAGGTCAGCCGGCCGCGTCTGCCGGTGACAACTGGTCGAGGGTGAAGCGCGTCCCGCCGGAACCGGACGAGTCAGTGCGGAGCAGCCCGACCAGCTCGTCCGGACCGACCGCTGCAGACCACAGATACCCCTGCCCATGAAGGCAACCCAGCTCGATCAATTGTCGGCGCTGGGTCTCCGTCTCGACGCCCTCGGCGATCACGCCCAGCCCGAGGGTGCGGGCGAGGGTGATGATGGCATCGGCGATGCCGGCCGCCTCCGCGTCGGTGTTGATGTCGGTGATGAACTGACGATCGATCTTGAGAACGTCAGTCGGCAGATCCTTGAGCTGGGCGAGTGAGGAGTACCCGGTACCGAAATCGTCGATGGCAACCTGGATACCCCTTGACCGCAAGCGGGTCAGCGTGTTGCGGGCAACCAGTGGATCGACGATGAACGTCGTCTCTGTCACTTCGAGTCCGAGCGTGCGCGCCGGCAGCCTGGTGCTGGCCAGTACCTGCTCGGTGAGGTCGGCAAAGGCGGAGTCGCGGAGTTGTCGGGGCGAGACGTTGATCTTCATCGAGACGTTGTGCCAGGCCTTGTTGTCGGCGCGCCAGGCGGCCAGCTGGGTGCAGGCGGTGCGCAGCACGAACTCGCCCAACCCGAAGATCAGCCCGCTGTCCTCGGCAGTGGGGATGAACGAGCGCGGTGGGAGTTGCCCCCTGGTGGGAGAGTTCCATCGCAGCAACGCCTCTACCGCCAGCAACTCGCCGGTACGCAGGTCGACAATGGGTTGGTAGGCGCAGGCCATCTCGTCGTTGGCCAGTGCCTGGCTGAGATCGCCCTCCAAGCTGAGCCGGCCGGCCGCCCGTTGCCGCAGCTCGTCGTTGAAGACAGCCACCGAGTTCCGGCCCGACCTCTTGGCCGCGTACATCGCCAGGTCTGCGTCACCGACCAGATCGGAGGTCAGCGGGCCGGCCTTCGGCGAGTGCATGGCGATCCCGACGCTGACGGACAGCGACACCGAACGGCCGTAGATCGCCAGCGGCTGCTGCAAAGAGGTGACGATACGACGTCCCAGCAGCTCTGCCTGCCGTCGCCTGGTGATGGTCGGGCAGAGCAGCAGGAACTCGTCGCCGCCGATCCTGGCGACACTGTCCCGCGGTCCGGTGCAGGCTTTGAGACGGTCTGCTACCGCCTTGAGGAACTGGTCGCCGGCGGCATGGCCGAGGGTGTCGTTGATGAACTTGAACTGATCAAGGTCGATGAACAACACGGCGAGCCCTCGGCCCGGCGTGTAGGTAATTTCCTGCAGCA
>JALYXB010000246.1 GCA_030947305.1 Actinomycetota bacterium
GGGTGGCAACGGCCAAGCGGGACGCCACCAGGGACAGCCGGATGGCCGAGCTGGTCGACGACTGTGCCAACGGCCGGTTGATCAAGACCCAGCGGTACGGGGAGCAACCCTCATGGGTGGCCCGCAACCGGGCCACCCTCGGCCTCGACTGAACCCACCCCGAGGTAGCGGAAATTTCGCATGACACGCAGAGCCTGAACGGCGTGTCACACCAGTTTTCCGCTACCTGGGCGAGGACGCGCTCGAACGCCCCAGCATCCACCTGCTGGGACGTCGTCCTTGTCCTGGTCCGGGACGGTGACAAGGACGGTGACCACTGCGGTGAACCGTGCTGTGGACATCTGCAGCTCCTTGGTGGGGATGGGTTAGTCGACGAGCGCGTCAGCTAGTGCCGCCGGTTGGCTCAGCGCCAGCAGGTGACCTCCGGAAAGAACCTCGATGTTGGTGATTCCCAATCGTTCCCGGACGATCCGGCGTTGAAATCCCAGCGGGAAGAACCGATCGTCCTCGCCTTGCAGGACTCGGGTCGGGACTTCCGGCCAGGCGGTCAGCGGCCAGCGGTCGGCAAAGATGCCGGCCAACTCGGCCGGCGCATCGTCGGCGGCGAAAGCCCGCCCGGTGACGTCCGCCGGCACGTCGTGGAAGAAGCCGCTGACGAGGTCGAACTCGACAGGCAGACCCTTCTCGGCGGCGTTTTCAGCGCGAGCCTGCTCGTGGCCGGTGTGCTGCCACCAGTCACCCGCCGTCTCGCCCGGAGCAGGCACCATCGGGTTCAACAGCACCAGCTGCTGGACCGTCAGCCGACCGCAGACGAGCGGTCCGACGAACGCGCCCAGGGATTGCGCCACCACCACTGTCGGCTCCGACCCGGCCACCTCGACCACGGCGTCCGCGTAGTCGGCAAGGGTGGACGTGCCCGCCTTGGGCAGCTCGACCGCGGTCGCCTGGTGTCCGCGGGCCCGCAGTTCGGGCGTCAGCAGATGCCAGTACCAGGCGCGGCCGTCCGCGCCGGGAATGAGCAGAAAGTTGGTCATTGGCCTTGTCCCCTGTTGGCGAACTCCTCGGCGGAGAGGCCGCCGTTGAACCTGGTGACGAAGTCGATCACGCCGACCCAGGTCGGCCGGACGGAGATCCGCACCATCTTCAGACCCGGCTGGTCTGTCGCGGCGACGTTCTTGTCGCCCTGATCCTGGCCGTAGTAGCGACGGTGCGCGAGCCGGTATTCCTCGACGACGCCGTTCACCTCGGTGAGCTCGGCCTTGCCCCGAACCAGCAACACCGACGGTGGCATGGCCGCATCGATGCTGATGGCGACGTCCGGCGTGGCCCGCAATGCCGTCAGCTTCTTGGTGCCAGCGAAGCTCGACATCACCACGTCTTCGCCGGTCCAGTGGAACAGCATTGGCAGTACCCGCGGTGTGTTGTCGTGGGCTACGTAGGCGATCCTGGCCAGTTCGGTGGACGCCAGTAGTTGTTGGGCCGCTGGATGTTCCAGCAGCTTCAGGTCTCCTTGTCGGAGCATCTCGGTCATCATCGGTCACCTTTGCTCGTTGGATTCACTCCTACTTTAGGAGTAGGTACACCCAAATAGCAAGCGTTGAGTTAGGATGCTTTCGTGAAGGCTTACGACGATCCCTGCGGAACCGCTCGAGCGCTCGGCATTGTCGGCGACCGGTGGGCCCTGCTGGTGGTCCGCGAGCTGCTGTTCGGGCCGAAGAGATTCACAGACTTGAGTCGCGGCCTACCGACGATGAGTCAGAACGTGTTGTCGCAGCGACTACGAGGGCTGGAAGACGCCGGCGTGGTCCGGCAGAGGACACTTGGGCCGCCGGCCAGCATCCGGGTCTATGAACTCACCGAACGCGGCCGCGCGCTGGAAGCTGTGCTGGTCGCTATGAGTCAATGGGGCAGCCGGGTGCCGCTGGATCCCGACACGACGTCCGAGCTGAGCGTCGATGCGTTGGTCTTCGCCCTGCAGACCACCTTCAGTGCGGAGCGGGCAGGAGATCTAGCAGCCAGCGTTCAGCTGGAGCTGGGCAACGATCGATTCCACGCCGAGGTCGTCGACGGCCGGTTCGCCGTCGCCCGCGGTCAGGCAGACCACCCGGACATCACCCTCACCGCCGAGGTATCGGTGATCCGCGAGTTGCTGTACGGGGGGCACGCCCTGTCCGCCGAACTGCGGGCCGGCACCGTCGCCCTTGATGGTGGTCGCCGGCTGGCCGAGCGCTTTCTGCGTTGCTTCCCGAGACCGGTGTTCTTCAGCGCCGAATCCGGTCGATAACCGGCGTACCTTCCTGGTATCCGGTCCTGCTGCGTGCCGGGGATCGAGGAGCCGACGATGACGGATCTCTGGACAACGGTCGCCGCCGAACGTGGCGCGCTGGCCGGCGATCTGGGCTCGCTGACCGACGACCAGTGGCAGACACCCTCGCTGTGCGCCCGCTGGACCGTGCGGCAGGTGCTCGCGCACCTCACCGCCACCGCTTCGCTCACGCCCCCGACCTTCATCGTCAATCTGGCCAAGGCCGGGTTCAACTTCGGCAAGTTCAGCGACGCGCAAATCGCCCGCAGGTTGGGCGCCGATCCGGCGGCGACCATGGCGGCGTTCCGCGCTGTCCAGCACTCCACATCATCCCCGCCGGGACCCAAGACCAGCTGGCTGGGCGAGGTGATCGTCCACAGCCAGGACATCCGCCGGCCGCTTGGCATTGCCCATAGCTATCCGGCGGACGCGCTGCGCCAGGTGGCGGACTTCTACAGCGGATCCAATGCGCTGATCGGCAGCAAGAACCGCATCGCCGGACTTCGGCTGACGGCCACCGACCAGGACTGGTCGCACGGTGACGGCGATTCCGTTGAGGGTCCGATGCTGTCGCTGCTGATGGCGATGACCGGGCGGGCACGCGCCTACGACGACCTGACCGGCCCAGGGGTTACCGCCCTCACTGCACGCTGAGGAGTGCCTGCTACCCGCAGCAGAACCTGCGGAAGGGTCAGGTGTTAACGCGAACCCACCCGCGAGCGGGCGGAGAATGCCGCGGCGCCACCGGAGGTGCTGCTGTAGACGGTCTTGGCCGCCGCACTGCCGCGACCGGATCCGCCACGGGCAGCGTTCTCGCGGCCGGAACCGTTGCGGGCAGCGCCATCGCGGCCGGAGCCGCCGGCACCGCCGCGACCGGAACGCGAGAGAGCAGCGTCAGCCGCACCGAAGCGGGGGTTACCGCCGCTCGAGCGCCGCTGCTGACCGCCGCGAGGAGCGTCAGCCGAGCGGTCACCACGAGCAGCAGCAGAACGGTCGCCACGAGGGGCGGAGGAACGATCGCCGAACGAACGATCGGCCACCGGCTTACGCTGTCCGCGACCCCGCCCACCGGCGCCCCCGGCGCGCGCCGGTGTGTCCATCGGAGCGGCTCGGACGATCGGCTTGGTGAAGATGCGCTCGCCGGGAGCGAGCTGCTTCAGCAACGGTGACGAGGCATCGATGCGGGTGGTGGTCGGGTGAATGCCGGCCTTGCGGGTCAGGTCGCGGACGTCACGCTGCTGCTCGTCCGTCATCAGTGTGACCACCGAGCCGGCAGCGCCGGCCCGAGCGGTCCGCCCGGAGCGGTGCAGGTATGCCTTGTGCTCGATCGGTGGATCGGCGTGGATCACCAGAGCGACGTCGTCCACGTGGATGCCACGGGCGGCAATGTCGGTGGCTACCAATGTCTTTGCCGCACCCGAGTGGAAGTCGTCGAGGTTACGGGTGCGGGCTCCCTGGCTCAGGTTGCCGTGCAACTCGACCGCAGGAACCCCAGAAGCGTTGAGCTGCCTGGTGAATTTTTTCGCGCGGTGCTTGGTGCGGGCAAACACGATGGTGCGGCCGGGCGCTGCAGTCAGATCGACCAGCACCGGAAAGTGGGCCTCGTTGCTCACGTGCAGCACGTGGTGGCTCATCTCCGAGATCGGCGACTGGACCGAATCCGCATGGTGGGTAACGGGATTGGTCAGAAACCGCTTGACGATCACGTCGACACCTGCGTCAAGGGTGGCGGAGAAGAGCATACGCTGGCCCTGCTTCGGGGTGGCGTCCATGATCCGTCGAACACCAGGCAGGAAACCGAGATCGGCCATGTGATCGGCCTCGTCGAGGATGGTGATCTCAATTGAGTCGAGGCTGATGAGCCCCTGCTTCATCAGATCTTCCAGCCGGCCAGGGCAGGCGACGACGACGTCGACCCCACGGCGCAACCCCTCGACCTGAGGGTTCTGGCCGACTCCGCCGAAGACCGTTATCGAGGTGATGCCGAGCGGCTTGGCCAGCGGCGCCATCGCGGCGGTGATCTGGCTGACCAACTCCCGGGTCGGGGCAAGAATCAGCGCACGGGGGCGCTTGGGGGTGCGGTGGCCGCGGGCCGCGGACAGCCTGGTGAGCAGCGGCAGCAAGAAGGCGTAGGTCTTGCCGGAGCCCGTGCGACCGCGGCCGAGCACGTCGCGGCCGGCCATCGAGTCGGGCAGGGTGGCGGCCTGGATGGGGGTGGGATCGGTGATGCCGTCGTCGGCAAGGATGGTGGTCAGCATGCCGGGCACGCCGAGCGCAGAAAAGGATAATGCGGACACAGAAGTATTCTTCCCGTCAGTGGGTTGGTCGTTCCGCCCGGCGCGAGCCTGATGTGGTCGCGGCGCAAGAGCATCGACACAAGAAACGAGCCCGAGGCGAAACTGAGCGGGTCGCTCACACCAGTCTACGCATCCGTTGGCGGTGTTACTGCCGTTTCAGGTGTGACATCGACGATGGTGCCCGCACCATCCGCATGGGTCAACAGGTGCGAGAAGCCGTCGATCCCTCGATAGAGGACAGTGGAACCAACAAGCACGACCACAAGGAGCCTCAGCC
>JALYXB010000248.1 GCA_030947305.1 Actinomycetota bacterium
GTCGTGTCCCAGACCTTGGGGATGTGGCGGGCCACCTCACGGTCGGCGAAGTTGTAGAAGGCAGCGTGCACCACCTCGGCCGGAACCCGGCCGAGCGGCGCAGAACGTCCCGCGAAGTAGCCGTCCCAGTAGGTGCGGAAACCGAGCGCCGCCATCGAGTCGTTGGGCTCCGGCGAGGAGAAGTTCACCAGCGAGATCGGCTCGGTGAGTCCGAAGAGACGGCGGGCGACAGGCTTCGGATGCTGCATCTGTGTCATCTCCTGTGGTCCTGACGGTGCCCTCATGGACTCAGTTGAACCACAGCCGCACCGCCAGGGCCAGGCCGGCGATCCCGATGATCCAGCGCAGCACGGCCGGGTTGATCCGTCGGACAATGCCGGGCCCCAGCCAGCCGCCGAGGACGCAACCTAGCAGCAGCGGGGGCACCGATAGCCACGACACCGACGTTGAGAACGCGAAGGTGATCGCCGCCACCATGTTGGCGACTCCCAGCATCAGGTTCTTCATCGCGTTCGCCACCGGCAGAGAATGCTCGGTGCCGATGAGCAGCGCGGCAAGAATGATCATCCCGGCCGCCGCGCCGAAGTATCCGCCGTACACGAAACACGGGAACAGCACCGGCAGGATCCAGCTCTGGCTGGGTGACCCGACCCGCCGTCTGGCCGCCCGGCGGGCCGCCGCGGCCCTGATTTGCGGACTGAGCAGCAACAGGGTGCTGGCGAAGGCGACCAGGAACGGCACGATGCGCTCGAACGAACCGGGCGGGCCGATCAACAGCAGGATTGCGCCGAGCAGGCCGCCGGCGGCGGCCAGCGGGAGGCTGCGGGACAGCGACCGCCACCGTCCGCTGAACTCGCGGCGGCTCCCGAGGACCGAGCCGGCGCTGCTGCCGATCAGGCCAACGGTGTTCGTCACGTTAGCCACCACCGGCGGCAGTCCGGTGAGCAACAACGCCGGATACGAGATCAGCGACGCCAGCCCGGCGGTGGAGCCCACGATGCCCGCACCCACCCCCGCCACGAAAAGTAGTCCCAGATCGCCGAACGTCATCGCTGCTGAATCACGTTAAAACGGTAGCCGCAGGCTGCCGGCCGGGGACAGTGGGGTGCACCCAGCCGTCACGGTGCGGACCGGCGCTCTCCCTCAGTCGGTAGTGACCACCAGCCGACCGGCGACATGTCCTGCCGCGCTGAAGGCCTGCGCATCACCCGCCTGTTCGAGGGGGAACGTCTTGGCGACAGGGATGCGGAAGCCGCCCTCGCCGAACAGCTTCAATGCCTCGGCGTAAGCAGTGGTGTGATCGTCGCCGGCGGTTGACACCTTGGCGCCATGCTGGGGGGCGCTGAAGTCGGCGATCGACAACACCGTTGACGGCTCACCGGTGAGTTCAATCAGTGCCGGAATGACGCCGGATCCGGCGATGTCCAATGCCGCATCGACGCCGTTCGGTGCCAGCGGCCGCACCCGCTGGACCAGTCCGTCGCCATAGGTGGTGGGGGTAGCGCCGAGGGAGCGCAGGTAGTCCTGGTGCCCGTCACTGGCGGTGCCGATGACGGTGATTCCACGGCCCTTCGCGATCTGCACCACCGCCAAGCCGACACCACCGGCCGCGCCGCTCACCAGTAACGTCTGGCCGGATTGCACGCCGACCGCGTCCAGGATGCGGACGGCGGTCTCGATCGGCACCGGGTATCCGGCCGCCTCCTCGAACGGCAACTCCGCAGGCTTGGTCGCCCAGGCAGTGAGCACTGCATGCTGGGCGTACGTCGCCGAACCGATGCCGAACACCTCGTCACCGATGGCCACGTCGGTCACGCCGGCGCCGACCTCGTCGACCACGCCAGCCGCGTCCAATCCGGTGCCGGTGGGCAGCGGGATCGGTTGCCGGTCCTTCATGTAGCCGGCCCGAATTTTCCAGTCCATCGGGTTGACGCCGGCCGCGCGGACGGCGACCCGCACCTGACCGGGTCCGGCATGCGGCTCCTGCACCTCCACAACCTGCAGCACCTCTGGGCCGCCATACTCGGCGAACTGCACCGCCTTCATCGGATTCTCCGTCTCTGAAGCGCTCGGCAGGACCACTTCGGTCCATGTGCATGAGGCAACACCCGCGGTGCTGGAGTTAATCCCGGTCGCCCGCGTTGATTTCCCGGCACCCTCCGTCATCGATTCGTCCATGATCGATTGCTAGGTTCGACCCCGTGTTGGATGCAGCGGAAGCCCAGGCCCTCATTGACGACAGCGCGTTCGGCCGCTGGTGGGGATTCCGGGTGACGGCTGTCGGCGGCGGGACAGCGACGGTGGCGTTGCCGCTGCGCCCGGAGATGTTGCGGCCAGGGGATATTGCCCACGGCGGATGCGCGATGACGCTGGCCGATGTGGCCGTATGGGTCGCCATCACCGAGCGAACCGGGGACAGCAGAGCCGTCACCGTGCAGCAGAACAACACCTTCCTCGGCCCGGCCCGCGGGGATCTCAGTTGCGAGGCTCGGCTGATCAAGGTCGGTCGGACCTTCACCCACGGCGAGGCGACGGTGACAGACTCCACCGGTCGGCTGGTCAGCCACCACACCGTCACCTACGCCAACCCGGCCCGACCCCGGGGATCGAATCGGATGACACCAGGTCAGTCGCCCGAAGTGGATCGCACGGCGTAGACACTGATGTGGCGTTCGCTGGTGGCGGTGAACGGTTCGTGTTGCCACCCGGCAAAGCGATCGACCAGCCGCAATCCGGCTATCCGGGCCATCAGGTCCAGTTCGCTCGGCGAGGCAAGCCGGCAGGAAATCGGCCCGAGCCGGACACCGTCATTGCTGAGCGTCACATGATTCTCGTCCAGTATCTGGGTGACGGGGTCGTACCGGTTCACGTCCAGGACGACTTCGCCGTTGGCGACGCGTTCGACGTTCACGAACTGATTGCCCCGTACCCAGTCGGACGGGACGCCCGCTTCGACGACGAAGCAGCCGTCCGCTGTGAGGTGCCGGGCAGCATTTTCGAAGCAGCGAACCTGACCGTCCTGGGTCAACAGGTTGTAGATGGTGTTGTAGACCAGGTAGACCAGCCGGTACTTGGTCGGTAGCGACACGCTCGCCATGTCGCCGACCGTCACGCTTACCGCGTCACCCCCTGGCTTTTCCCTGAGCCGCTCAAGCATGGCTGCAGACAGCTCGATGCCGTCCACGTGGACCCCGGATGCCGCCAGTGGTAGCGCGATACGTCCGGTGCCGATGGCGAACTCGAGTGCCGGGCCGCCTCGAGCGGTGGCCGCCAGGAAGGCGACCGTCTCTGATTCGTCGCCCCGTTGCTCCTGGTCATAGCGCCGGGCGACATCGGGTCCAAAACTGGTTGCCGGATCGAAGCCATCCATGGTCGACAACCTTGTCCGGATCGCTCTTTCCAGCAACTCAATTAGCCGCCCCGGGCGGTGCCTTCACCCCGGCGGTCGACTCGGCGACGCCTCGATGGGTGTCCGCAAGCTGCGAAGGCGCCTCCGGCGGGCCATGATGGGTTCGACCCGGCGGCGACGGAGGACACTGATGAGCGTCAGCACCACCCGCGCAGGTCACCGGAACGGACCGGGATTCTCGTTGACGGTAGCGATGATTACCCTCGTCGCGGCCGTGGTCGCCACTGTTCTCTGCGTCGGCCGGGCATCGGC
>JALYXB010000253.1 GCA_030947305.1 Actinomycetota bacterium
CGATCCGCTGCGTGCCGCTGATGGTCGGGGTGATCGCCGAGGTCAACCTGGCTCGCCGAGCCCGCGGTGTCGGGTTCTCGCTGACGGCGCTGGTAGCGCCCGTGGTGGTGCGGGCGCTGCGATCTGCCGACGCTCTCGGCGACGCATTGATCGCTAGGGGTTTTGACGATTGACGCCTGGATGCGATCAGCCCTCGGCGAACAGCCGGCGGCCCAACTCCAGGGTGGCATCGCCGAACAACACCAGCTCGCCGCGGCTGACCGCAGTGTCGGCCGAGCGCAGAGCCGACTTGGCCTGGACGATCGCGTCTTCTTTCGGCCAGCCGTAGATTCCGGCGGAGATCAGCGGGACGGCCACGGTAGTGGCGCCGAGTTCGTCGGCCACCGCGAGGCTGGCGGTGTAGCAGCTGCGCAGCACGTCCCGCTGGTCCCGACCGGGGGCGTAGACCGGTCCGACGGTGTGGATCACCCAGCGGGCGGCCAGCGTCCCGCCGGTGGTTGCCACCGCCTCGCCGGTCGGCAAACCGTTGGGGTAGCGACTGTTTCGGAGCTCCCGGCAGGCGGCGAGAATATCCGGGCCACCGGCCCGGTGAATGGCGCCGTCGACTCCGCCGCCGCCCATCAGTGAAGAGTTGGCGGCGTTCACGATCGCGTCCACCGTCCGCTCGGTGATGTCCCCCGACACCAGCGACAATTCCATGATCCTCAGTGTGCGCCCGCCCCCCGCCTGCTCGCCAGGGCAAACTCGGCAGGGGCTGACTTAGCAGGAGCGCCCGTCGAGCTCCGCCACCAGATACTTGACGGCGGTGTTGCGGTACGAGGTGTCGACCAACTCGGCCACTTCGTCCCAATCGGGTGCGCCGACCCGAAAGTTGAGCCCTATCCAGCCCATTGGTCCGTAGTAGGCGGGGTGGAAGAAGCGTTCGTCGGCCAGCAGCGCTTCCCGCTCGTCGGCGTCGGGTAGCACCACCACGGCTTGGCCGTAGTCGTCCGAAGCGTGATCACCAAGCACTACACCGCCGAACAGCGCGAAGATCTTCTTCGTGTAGAACACCGGCCGACCATGGGACAGCTTCTCGGCGGCCTGCGGCAGGGCGAGGCAGATCTGCCGCAACCTGGCCAGGTACGGATCGTCGTCGACAAATCGCGCCGGATGGGTCATCGGGAAACCGTAGGCCAGGGAGGGCTGGCAGGCTTCCCGGCGCTCGTTGTTGGTGATCGATCGGTTCAGGGGGCGTGCTGGCGGGTCGATCTTCGTTGTCGGCTCACCGGCGACGGCGCGATTCCAGCCATCCGCCGTCGTCCATATACCCTTGACGACGGCGCGCACAGTGCCCAGCCCTCATAGCTCAGGGGATAGAGCACCGCTCTCCTAAAGCGGGTGTCGCAGGTTCGAATCCTGCTGGGGGCACCAAGTGATTTCTGCCGACTTCCACTCCTTTCACCCTCAGAAGTCTGAACAATCCCGGCGCCATCGAACCGGGGCGGCGGATCGAACGTCACCAGAGTGACTGGGGTCTCTCATCGGGCCCGCCAGTACGACGATCTGGCCACACGACGCCGAAACGGCATGACCGAGAGGAACCAACCGATGTCGACCCCCGAGCGCCCCGTTACCCGACGTACCCTATTGGCCGCTGGCGGTGGAGTGGCTGTCGCCGCCGTTGCCGCCGCCTGCGCCTCCGACCCTGCCCCGGCGGGCCCTGCATCCGCCGCTGCCGGCGGCACGGGCGCCTCCCCCGCACCAGCGGCATCCGGCTCGCCGACCTCCGGCGGCGCCGCAGGCGGCAGCGGCCCGATCGCGAAGGTGACCGACGTGCCCGACGGTGGCAGCTTGATCGCCGCCGGGGTGCTGCTGGCGCGGACCGGGCAGAAGGTCGTCGGGCACTCGCCCATCTGCACCCATCAGGGCTGCACGGTCGCCGCCAGCGGCCCGCAGGCGCACTGCCCCTGCCACGGATCGAAGTACAACGCCGCCACCGGCGCCGTGCTGCATGGACCGGCGGCCCACCCACTGGCCGCGATCGCCGTGACGGTGAAGGACGGCGGCATCTTCAAAGGCTGATCGCTGACCGGCGCCGCGCGGGTTCCTCGGTGGCCGCTGGGCCGGCGAAGCTGCATCGCTTCGTCCGGAGTCGCCGCCGCGTGTCGCGCGGCCGGGCGACGCCACGCGGTTGCCGGGTGACCACTCCGGTGCCGCCGTCACACAGCAACCGCACAGCTCGGACCCAGGGCGACCACACTCACAGGACAGACGATGTCCCCATGACGAGCACGTCTTTGCCGGCCAGCACGCTGCGACCGGGTGCCGCCCGCGAAACCCTTCAGGGGCCGGACGGCCGTCCGATCCGGGTGCTGGTGGTCGACGATGAACAGACCCTGGCAGAGCTGGTCGGGATGGCGCTGCGCTACGAGGGCTGGGAGGTGCTGGCCGTGCACGACGGGGCTTCCGCCGTGGCGGCTTCGCGGGATTTCAACCCGAACCTGATCGTGCTCGACGTGATGCTGCCCGACATGGAGGGCTTCGAGGTGCTCCGCAGGGTGCGGGCCGATGCCACCGGCATCGCTGCTGTTCCTGTGCTGTTCCTCACCGCGAGGGATGCAGTCGAGGATCGGATTGCCGGCCTCACAGCCGGCGGCGACGACTACGTGACAAAGCCGTTCTCGATCGAGGAGTTGGTATTGCGGCTGCGCGGGCTGCTGCGGCGCACCAATGTGGCTGCAGCCGTTGACTCTTCGGTGATCACCGTCGGCGACCTGAGACTGGACGAGGACTCACGCGAGGTGCACAGGGGCAACGATCTGATCGGGTTGACGGCCACCGAGTTCGAGCTGCTGCGCTACCTGATGAGCAATCCCAAGAGAGTGCTCAGCAAAGCTCAGATCCTGGACAGGGTCTGGAACTACGATTTCGGCGGCCAGGCGAACATCGTCGAGCTGTACATCTCCTACCTTCGCAAGAAGATCGACGCTGGCCGGGATCCGATGATCCACACCATGCGCGGATTCGGATATGTCCTCAAGCCAGCAGGCTGACAATCCGGTTCGTCGGCGGCCGATCACCCTACGCACCAAGCTGATCGCCAGTTTCGTCGTCACCATCATCGCGGTGACGGTGGTGATCGGTGTGGTGACGCAGGTATTTCTGTCCAACTATCTGGTGAAGCAACTGGACGGCCGGGTGATGCAGGCCCAACAACGGTTCGGACCAGACCGGCAAACCAGCGGTGTGGCCAAATCTGCCGGCTCCGCCGACCCAACGCCGCCGGCACCGGACAGCGGCGGGTTCGGTCGTGACAGCCTGGCCGATCGGATGTGCACGCCCACCACCTCTGGCACCGCACCGAGCGATGCGCCGCAGCCGGACAACAGTGTTTTCGCGACCATCAACGCCGGCACCGTCATCAAGGCGACGCTGCTGGTCGGCTTCGGTTCCTGCTCTGACATCACTGCTCAGTCCGCAGTGCTCACCTCACTGAAACCTGGGCCGAACCCGGTAACGGTGACGCTGGGCAAGTACGGCGACTATCGAGTGGTCGCTGCCCAGAGCCAAGACGGCCAGATCCTTGTCACCGGCCTGTCGCTGGCGGATGTCAGGGGCGCCCAGAACAACCTGACGATCATCATGGCCATCGTCGCCGCGTCGGCCGTCATTCTCGGCGGGGTGGCCGTCTGGCTGATCATCCGGCGTTCGCTGCGGCCGCTGGAGCAGGTCGCGGCCATCGCCAGGAAGGTGACAACCCTGCAGCTGGACAAAGGTGAGGTCGACCTCGGTATCCGGGTACCCGACCGGGACACAGATCCGCGTACCGAGGTGGGCCAGGTGGGCGCCGCCCTCAACCAGATGCTCGGTCACGTATCGGGAGCGCTGAACGCCCGACAGGACTCGGAGACCCGCGTTCGGCGGTTCGTCGCCGACGCGTCGCACGAGCTGCGAACCCCGCTGGCCGCGATCCGTGGCTATGCCGAACTGGCCGGCCGCAACCCCGACGACGCACCGGCGGTTCGGCACGCGCTGGGCCGGGTGCGCTCGCAGTCCGAGAGGATGACGACGCTGGTCGACGACCTGTTGTTGTTGGCAAGGCTGGATTCGGGCCGGCCGCTGGGCGACGACCCTGTAGACCTCACCATGCTGGCCATCGACGCGGTGTCCGATGCGCGCGCGGCCGGTCCGGATCACCGGTGGCAATTGGACCTACCGTCCGAGCCGGTCATCGTGGTCGGTGACGGGCACCGACTGCATCAGGTACTGGCGAACCTGCTGGCCAATGCCCGCACCCATACGCCCTCCGATTCCGTTGTGGTCACGGCACTTCGGACCGAGCGCAACATGGCGGTGCTCACCGTCTCCGACGACGGCGAGGGCATCCCCGAAGCCATCCAGTCGGAGATCTTCGGCCGCTTCGTCCGCGGCGATTCCTCCAGGTCCAGAGCCGCCGGTTCCACCGGCCTCGGTCTTGCCATCGTCTCGGCGGTGACGGGTGCCCACGGCGGCAGCGTCGGAGTAAAGAGTCGACCGGGTCACACCGTCTTCACCGTGCGGTTGCCCATCGATGCCGTGCGTCCAGATGGACCGGCAGACGACGACACCGTCGGCGCAGCAACCAACCCGACGGTCGACACCGCTCCCGCCGGTCCGGCCTGACGGTCACCGGCTGACGAGTCACAGCTGGATCAAAGCCGTGGCCCCGGGCCGGCACAGCCCCGCGGGCGATCGTCAACAGCATGAACACCAACGCCACGGCCGCACGCCTCGCCAACCCCCGCCGTCACCCCACCGCCGGACTGAGCGCCGGCGACGAGCAACCGATGGTCGTCGAAAGGCCTTACCGCCCAACGGTTCCGACAACCGGGACCGTACTGGACGTGGTAATCCCCGTCTACAACGAGGAGCGCGAGCTTGTCTCGGCCGTCACCAGGGTGCGCAACTACCTGCGCGCCCAGCTGCCATTTTCGTTCCGGATCACGATTGCCGACAATGGTTCTACCGACTGCACGGCGTTGCTGGCCGACCAGCTGGCGGATTCCTTCGACGAAGTGCGAGCGGTACATCTGGAGGAAAAGGGGGGCGCGGACGCGCACTGAACGCGGTGTGGACCGACTCGGACGCGGTAGTGCTCGCCTACATGGATGTGGACCTGTCCACCGACCTGGCCGCACTGCTGCCACTGGTGGCCCCGCTACTATCCGGACATTCCGACCTGGCGATCGGCACCAGGCTGCACCGCGGCTCGAGAGTCGTCCGCCGACCGAACCGCGAGTTGATCTCCCGGGGTTACAACCTGATCCTGCGCGGCACCCTCGCCGCCCATTTCTCCGACGCCCAATGCGGTTTCAAGGCCATTCGCGCCGATGTCGCCCGTCGGTTGCTGCCGCTGGTGCAGGACGCCGGCTGGTTCTTCGACACCGAGCTGTTGTTGCTGGCCGAATGGGCCGGCTTGCGTATCCACGAGGTTCCCGTCGACTGGATTGACGACCCGGACTCACGGGTCGATCTGGTATCGACCGCGGTCGCCGACCTCAAGGGTGTCGCCAGAGTGGGTAAGGCATTGCTGACAGGTCCGCTGAGTCAGATTCGCGCCCAGCTCGGCCGGGATGCCGCCCCGGACAGCACGCCGGGTGTTCCGCTGGGACTCGTCCGTCAACTGGTGAGATTCTCCGCAATCGGCATCGCTTCCACAGCGGTGCATCTACTGCTGTACCTGCTGTGGCGAGGAATGATGCCGGCGCAGCTGGCCAACTTTCTGGCTCTGGCGCTGTGCGCCGTCGGCAACACCGCCGCCAACCGCAGAGTGACCTTCGGAATCCGTGGCCGGCAGGGCGCAACCCGGCACCAACTCCAGGGCTTCGGGATCTTCTTGCTCAGCCTGCTGATCTCGGCCATTTCGTTATTGGGCCTGCATCTCCTTGATCCCGACGCGTCCCGCGTCGCGGAGCTGACAGTGCTGCTCGTGTCCGGGTTCGTCGGCACGTTGAGCCGTTTTCTGCTGATGCGCAGCTGGGTGTTCCGGTCCACCAAGGCCGCCCACCACTGATCGAAGCCGTCACACCCCGCCACTCCGACACGAAAGAGCCATCGAGATGACCGCACCGACTGTCCATCAACCGACGCCGAGGAACGCGGAGGTGGCGACCGCGCCGCCGCCGGTGCAGGTTGGCACACCGCCACAGCCGGCTGGACCGCCCGATCCACCGCTCCGCGCGGGCCGGTTTACTCGATTGTGGCGCGGCCGACCGGAGGATCCACGGTGGGTACGGCCTGCGTTGGCGCTGTTGTTGTCCACCGCTGCTGCCATGTACGTGATCGACCTGTCGTCGTCCGGTACCGCCAATGGCTTCTATGCGGCTGCGGTGAAGTCCGGCACCGAGAGCTGGAAGGCCTGGTTGTTCGGATCCCTCGACTCCAGCAACGCCATCACGGTCGACAAACCCCCTGCCGCCTTGTGGCTGATGGTGTTGTCCGCCAGGCTCTTTGGCTTCTCGTCGTTCTCGATGTTGTTGCCGCAGGCGCTGATGGGTGTTGGTACGGTCGCCGTCATCTACGCCGCGGTACGCAGGTGGTCTGGCTACGGAGCAGGCCTGCTGGCCGGCGGCCTGGTGTTGACCGTTCCGGCCGCCGCGCTGATCTTCCGGTTCAACAACCCGGATGCGCTGTTGGTGCTGCTGATGACCGTCGCCACCTACTGCGTGGTGCTGGCTATCGAGCACTCGGGTGAGAACTCCAGGAAGGCGTTGCGCTGGTTGCTACTGGCCGGGGTATGTCTCGGGTTTGCGTTCCTGACCAAGATGCTGCAGGGCCTGCTGGTGCTGCCGGCATTGGGCGCTGGTTATCTGTTGGCCGCGAAAGTGGGCCTGTGGCAACGGATCTGGCATCTGCTGGCGGCAGCGGCGGCGTTGATCGGCTCGGCGGGTTGGTTCGTCCTGTTGGTGGCCCTGTGGCCGGCCGGCTCCCGCCCGTACATCGGCGGCAGCCAGACGAACTCCCTGTGGGAGTTGGCGCTCGGCTACAACGGCCTTAGCCGGATCTTCGGCCGCGGCGGCAACGGTGGCGGCGGAGGTGCGGGTGGTGGATTCGGCGGCGCAACCGGCATTACCCGGCTGTTCTCGACCGAGTTCGGTACACACATTTCCTGGCTACTGCCGGCCGCCGCGATCGGTCTGCTGGCTGGACTCATCCTTACCCTGCGGCTGCCACGCACCGACAGAATCCGGGCCTCGTTGATCCTGTGGGGCGGGTCGTTGGCGATGACGGCGCTGGTGTTCAGCTACATGTCCGGCACCATCCACCCGTACTACACGGTGGCGCTGGCGCCGCCGATTGCCGCCACCATCGCGGTCGCCGGCGGCGAACTGTGGCGTGGCAGGGCCAGGTTCATGGTCCGGATCGTGTTGGCGGCCATGATCGCGGTGACCGGCGGCTGGTCGTTTTACCTGCTCGCCAGGGATGCATCCGGTTGGCTGCCGTGGTTGCGCTGGGTGGTGGTGCTGGGCGCGTTGTCCGGTGCGGCGATGCTGGCGATAAGCTCCGGCGCCCTCAAGCGACTGACGGCGGTTGCGGTGATCGTCGGTTCGCTGACGGCCCTCAGCGGTACTGCTGCCTACGCGGTGGCCACCGCGGCCACCGGGCACACCGGTTCGATCCCGAGCGTCGGCCCCGCCAACTATGCAACCGGCGGGATGGGCGGCGGCGGCTTCGGCGGCGGCGGGTTGGGCGGCGGTGGCTTCGGCGACAGTGGGTTGGGCGGCAGTGGTTTCGGCGGCAGTGCAACGCGTGGCAGCCTCGGGCTGGGCGGCCAGGGGAGCACCACCGGTTCCACCTCGGTCCAAGGGGTCGGCGGCGGGCAGCCGAGCAGCAGCTCGTCGAGTGCAGAGCTGGTCAGCTTGCTCAACGCGACCACCAGTCGGTGGTCGGCAGCGGTGATCGGCGACCAGAGCGCCACCGGCTACATCCTGTCCACGGCCACCGCGGTGATGGCGATCGGCGGCTGGAGCGGATCCGACCCGGCGCCGACGCTGGCCCAGTTCGAGCAGCACGTGGCCGACGGCGATATCAGCTACTTCATCGCCGGCGGCGGGATGGGCGCCAGCGGCGGTATGGGCGGCGGCGGCGGTATGGGCGGCGGCCCCGGGATGGACGGCGGGCAGGGCGGATCCGGCAGTGCCGGCCAGATCACCGCGTGGGTGGAAGCCCACTTCACCGCCAGCGCCGTCGGCGGTGTGACGCTCTACCACCTCACGTCAACCAATTCTGGCTGACCCGCGGACACCGCTCCAGCTGCACGGGCCGACCTGCCACGACGACCGCCTTGGGCAGGCCGGCGGCGAGGTCGGCAACGGCACCCTGGTCGTGCGGCTGACCAGCCACGGCGGACTAGGGGTCACATCAGCGCCGATCTGAGATCCAGCTGCGCCGGCCGGGCAGGTTCTCCTACCGCTGACGGACTCGGCGACCGTCGGGTCTCGGCTTCACTCGTCCTGTCCGTTTCACTGTCAACACGGCGGTGTCCACCGGCGGTCGGGGGCTGAACGCGGACCTGGGTACCAGCAGCCCGCGAGTCATCGCGAACTGGCGTTGAGTGCCGCGGGTCCCGTCCACATACCGGTCGACGACAGCTCGCTGCAGCACCAAGTCGGCCCGCCGCAACGCGTTTCGCGGGTCGAGCAGAGCGCGCATCAGCTGCCCGGAGATCCCGAACGGCGGGTTCGCCAGCACCCGGAACGGTTGCCGTGGCCAGCGAAAGTCCCTGGCGTCACACTCGACCACCGTCACCGCGGCACCGGCGAATCTTGATCGCAGTTGGGCCACCCTGGCCGGATGCAGCTCGACCGCGAGTACCTGGGCGCCGGCGGCGACCAACGCCGCGGTCAACGACCCGGTGCCGGCGCCGATCTCGACGATCCGCTCCCCCGGCCGAATGTCGGCAGCGTCAACAATTGTTCGGGACCAGTCGGCATCAAGCCGATGCCAGCCCCAACTCTGCGCCGCGGACACGCCGCGCCATCACACACATCATCATGGGTAGACCGTGGCAGCTCACGCCGCCGCACACAACCAGATTTCGCCTGAGTCCCTCGTCGGGGACACTTGCAACAGCTGAAACAGCAGCGGCAGCCCGCCCGATTCAGGCGAGATCGTCGCGCAGCAGATCCATCAAAAGACCGTCGTGCCAACCGTTTCCATCGACGTTGCGCTCGTACTGCCGCATCAACCCCACCGGCTTGAAGCCGACGGCGGTGTAGCAACCGATGGCCGCGGCGTTGCTGGCGGCCGGATCGATCACCAGCCGGTGATGGCCGCGTTCGGAGAACAGGAAATCCGCGAGGGTACGCACCGATGCCTTACCGATGCCGCGGCCGTGCACGGCTGGGTCGATAAAGATGTCGATGCCGGCATGGCGATACTCCGGAACGTTCATCTCGGCATACTGAATCAGACCGACCACATCCGGTTCGGCGCCCCTGCCAGGATTGAGCGCGATCGTGTAGCGCACGGTGTCGGGCTCGGTGGGATCATCGGCAGGCCAGCGCTCGGGCTGGTCGGGCTCGTCCCACCAGCGGCGCACCTGTGGTGTCCGCAGGATTTGCAGCAACCGCTCTCGATGTGGCTGCGCCGCTGGGATGAGGATGATTCCTGGCCCGGCCAGTGTCGGCAGCGGACCATCGGCGACCTTGCCTTCGAACAGCACCCGCCAACACTACGTTCGTCGACAGAATTCCGTTCCCCGAAACGTGGTCAAGAATAAGACTTGACCCTCACGCAACGTCAGGGTTCAGGCTGTTGTCGGCGCCGAGGGACGGCGTCAAGGCAGCCGCGAGAACGGAAGGACATCTCAGGTGACGACGATCGACTACACCGTTGGCAAGGTCGCCGACATGGCGGGGGTAACGGTGCGGACGCTGCATCATTACGAGCAGATCGGGCTGCTCGAACCCGAGCAGCGCAGCCGATCCGGTTACCGCCACTACTCGACGACCGACCTGGATCGGCTGTACCACATCCTGTTCTACCGAGAACTGGGATTCGCGCTGCCCGATATCGCCAGCATTCTGGACGATCCGCAAGCCGATTCGACACATCATCTCCGGCGACAACGACGGTTGCTGCAGGAACGGCTCGATCGGCTGTCGGCGATGTTGGCTGCCATCGACAGGGAATTGGAGGCACACGGCATGGGTACGGAATTGACACCTGAAGAGAAGCTGGAGATCTTCGGCGAGACTTATAACCCCGACTGGGAAGTCGAGGCCGAAGAGCGTTGGGGCGACACGGATGCCTGGAAGCAGTCGGCGGCTCGGACGAAGAAGCTGAGCAAGGATCAGTGGAAGAAAGTCAAGGCGGACGGCGATGCCCTGATGGAGAAGTTCGGCGACGCCAAGCGCCGCGGCGTCTCACCGGCAAGCGACGAGGCCATGGCGCTGGCCGAAGCGCACCGCAAGTCCGTCGAGGTGTTCTACGACTGCTCGCACGCACAGCAGCGTGGACTGGCCGACTTGTACCTGGCCGACGAGCGGTTTGCCAAGACCTATGACGACGTCGAACCTGGTTTGGCGCAATGGATCCACGATGCGATCTACGCCAACGCCGACCGGGTCGGCGCGCTGCCGCACACCCCGGAGGCCTGGAAGAAGGGCTAGTACGAGTCCGTCCAGCCGACGGGTGAAAGCCCCAACGAATCTGGCCCGTCGGCTAGCAGTGGATAGCCCCACTCGTCGAGTTCGATCCCTCTGGGAATTCGGTAGCACACAGACCGCGCGCTTGGCGGTCGAGCCGATTCCATTGCAGTGCAAGGAGTCTAGGGCGCCTTGTCGGCAATCGGAGGCTGCTTCTGCAAGGCCGCCAGCACCTGTGGATCCTGCAGCTTCATCCAGGCGATCACATCGGAGTAGGTGGTGCAGTAGGTGTCCGGCCTACCGCAGTAGTTCTTCATGAACTTCAGCGTGGCGGGATTGAAGGAATTGCCGTTCCAGGTGTTGAAGTGGTTGGCGATCACCAGAGGTGCCCTGTTGCCATGATAGGTGGCGTCGTACAGCGAGGTGTAGGTCTGATACACCTTGTCCCGCAACACAGGTGCCGTCGCCGGCTGGTTCTTGCCGCCGTTGAACTTGACCCACATGTTGTAGTCCATGTTGACCACCATCCCGCCGAAGCCGGGCGAATAGACGTACGGCATGTAGAACTCCCAGATGCCGTCCGTGTAGGAAGGCCAGTTCACGCCGGACACCGGATTGTTCATCGACGAGTCGAAGGTAAAGCCGTGTGCCTTCCAAGCCGGCACCAGCTGATCCCACTGACCCTCCAGGCAGGGCGTGCGGCCACCCCTGAACGATGCGGCCGGCACGTTCAGCCTCGGCAGTTTGGCCCCTGGGTTGTTGCGGTTGTAGTTCGCGATGAACCCGAAGAATTGGTCGATCTCGTCGTTCCAGGCCGCCGTCGTCCACACCCCGACGCTCGGCTCCGCGCCGGCGCAGAAGTGACCGTTGTAGTGCGTGCCGATCTCGTCGCCGCGGGCGTACGCCTCGTTGAGGTCGTTGATCCTGGTGGCGACCTCGGCTGCGGTGCCGCCGAAACCGACGGACGACTTGCCCGGCGAGTGGCCCGGCCCGATGTACTTCTTGGTGTTGTCGTCGGTCAGCAGGTACAGCCCTGTCAGGAACCCGTCGAATCGCGCGTCGGTTGGCTTGGCAGCGGCCATGAACTCCTGCCACTTGGCGTGATTGCCGGCGCCGTCGAAGGAGAAGATGATGAACTGCGGCGCCTTTGCACCACTGACGAGCTTCGTCATCGGCACGTTGCTGGCCTTGTGCGCCACCGCCGCAGACGGTGCCGCGGCAGGCGGTGCGGCGACAGGCGGTGCGGCGACAGGCGGTGCGGCGGCGGCCGAACGACCGGTGGGACCAGCCCGAGCGGCGGTAACGCCGGCATCGACGCCGCCTACCTGGCCGGCCGCCACCACACCCTGCGAAGGCGGGTGGTCGCCTTCGTAGACGAGCACCGCGGTGATCGCCGCAAGGATCAGCACCAACGACAGCGTCACGTACCTGCGTGTCATAACCCCTGCCCCAGCCGCCTCATGGGTCACCACGGTCGCATGGGCGAGGTTGATCGCGGTGGAAGCGCGCCGGTGACCCGCGCCCAGCCCCGACCGTCATAGGTACTGGTGAGGGCAAGTTCACCCCGCCCCGATTCTGTCTCGGCGCTGCGGGACAGTAGCCTCAGCTGTACCGATCGACGTCGTCGTCGCAGGCACACCGAGCCCAGGGGCGTCGTCAGCGGGGGATCGCACCCACCATTTCGCGAATCCCGCCCAGTCGGAACGAAAGGCGAAAACGCTCATGACCGAGGCTGTGAGGTCCGCACCGAACACTGCGGGAGATAACACCAACGGCTCCGCCGATTCCGCTCCCGATGGAGCCGGCGCGACTCTGACCTACCAGGGCAAGGAACTCGACCTCAACTTGATTCCGGCGACCGAGGGCGCCAGCGGGATCGAGATCTCCAAGTTGCTGAGCACGGCGGGCGTGGTGACGCTCGATCCCGGCTACACCAACACCGGCTCGACGACGTCGGCGATTACCTACATCGACGGAGACGCCGGCATTTTGCGTTACCGCGGCTATCCGATCGAACAGCTCGCGGAAAAGAGCAGCTTCGCCGAGGTCAGCTACCTGCTGATCAACGGAGAATTGCCCTCGGCCAGCGAGCTGAGCGATTTCACCGCCAAGATCAGTCGGCACACCATGTTGCACGAGGACCTGAAGCGATTCTTCGACGGATTCCCGCGGGATGCCCACCCGATGGCCGTGCTGAGTTCCGCGGTGTCGGCACTGTCGACGTTCTACCAGGACTCGTTGGACCCGTTCAACCAGGAACAGGTCGAGCTGTCCACCATCAGGCTGCTGGCCAAACTGCCGACGATCGCGGCCTACGCCTACAAGAAGGCCATGGGTCAGCCGTTGCTCTATCCGGACAATTCCCAGACGCTGGTGGAGAACTTCCTGCGGATGAGCTTCGGCTTCCCGGCGGAGCCGTACAAGGTCAATCCGAAGATGGCCAAGGCCCTAGACCTGCTGTTCATCCTGCATGCCGACCACGAGCAGAACTGCTCCACCTCGACCGTGCGGCTGGTCGGCTCCGCCCACACCAATCTGTTCGCCTCGATTTCGGCCGGCATCCAGGCACTTGCCGGTCCGCTGCACGGCGGCGCCAACTCGGCGGTGCTGGACATGCTCGATTCGATCCTGGCCGACGGCGGCGACGTGGATGCGTTCGTCAAGCGGGTCAAGGCCAAGGAACCGGGCGTCAAGCTGATGGGGTTCGGCCATCGGGTCTACAAGAATTACGACCCGCGCGCTGCGATTGTCAAGGCCACCATGGACGAGCTGCTGGAGGATCTGCACAGCACCGATCCGCGATTGGAGTTGGCCAAGCAGCTCGAGCAGGTAGCGCTGAACGACGACTACTTTGTCGAGCGCAAGCTCTACCCGAACGTCGATTTTTACACCGGCCTGATCTACAAGGCGATGGGCTTCCCGACCAAAATGTTCACCGTGTTGTTCGCCATCGGTCGG
>JALYXB010000245.1 GCA_030947305.1 Actinomycetota bacterium
ATGTCCTCACCTGTCGCGCCCCCGTCTGGCACTGGCACCCAGCAGCAGATCAATCGTCACCCGACCGTGCTGGCCGAGATCGAGAAAAGTTCGTCCGATCTGCAACTGCGTGTTGCGGACCAAATCACCAAGTTCGCCGGCTCGATGATGTTCGTCTACCTGCACGCGGTGCTATTCGTCGTCTGGATGCTGTTCATCGAGAAGAGCCCGTGGCCGACGCTGACACTCATCGTGTCGCTGGAGGCGATCTTCCTGTCCACTTTCGTCATGATCGGCCAGAATCGGCAGGCGAACTTCCAGCAGCAGAAGGCCGATCACGATTTCATCGCCAACGAGCTGGAGCTCCAGACAAACACCGAGCTGACGAAGATCATTGCTCAACTCACCCAGGAGATCCACCGGCAGGTCGTTCAGCAGAAGGACGGCACTGTCTAGCCCATCGCGAACTGATAGCCGGCTGGAACCTCCTCCGTTGGGCAGACCTGTTGCCAGAGAGAGGCAATGGAATCCTCACCCTCGCGCAGGTCGGCGATCTCGATGCCGGCCCGCAGGATGGCTGCGGCCGCCTCGGCGTCGCCGGTCTTGGCAAGCGCAGAGGCCTGCAGGAATCGAATCCGACCGCTGACCGTCGGGTCCAGACCTGTGGCTGCGATCAGCCGCAGCGTTTCTCCCGGATCGTCGGCCTTGAGTGCGGCGGTTGCTGCTTCGACGAGCAGAGGCAAGCTGGCGGGCACCAGCCCGCAAGCCGCCCGGTAGTGCGACAGTGCGTGCACCGCAGCGTCTTCGGCCAGCGCGATGAGCGCCAGTCCGCGATGCGCCTGCGCACCGACGGTAGCCGCGACTTGGCCGGCGGCAAGCGTCTGGCGGTAGAACGCGGCCGCCCTCTGGTGGTTACCGGCGGCGTGCTGGATGACGCCGCGGTGCAGCAGGACGCCGGTGGTGGGCTCTTCGGCCGCCAGCAGGGTATCCCAGTCGGCACCGCCGACGAAGGTCGTCGCATCGGCGAAACCGTTGCCCTGCAATAGGTCCCACCACGACAGCTGATCGACACCAATGGTCTCGACCGGGAACGGAGTGCCGGTCTCGTCGACCCACGGTAGGTCGAAATGTCGGCGCAGCGCGGCATCGAGGGCACCCCAACCGCTGCCAGCCAGGATGGATCGAGTTGGCGGCAGGTCTTTCCAGCCGTGGGCGGCCGCCAGTGCGGCATCCAGGTCGGCAGCGTCCAGCAGTGCAGCGGTGCGGATCCCGCACTCGCGGACCGCGGCACCCCAGTCAGAGCCGTGGGCGAGTGCCGCGTCGACGCCGGCGTTGCCGTACGCCTCCACCCACGACCATTCACCCCCGGCCGGCATTGTCAGGTGTTCGAACTGCGTCCGGGCGAGTCCCGCCTGGATCTCTGCGTATCGCCCACCGTCAGGGCTGAGCCAGTGCTGCCAGCGTTGCCCGCCGGCACCTTCGCCCCAGACGAACAGTTTGCGACCGCGCAGGCTGCGGGTGGACAACATCGCCAGCCCGTCCCCGTCGCTGTCAGTGTTCACGATCCACGGACACTCCCCGGCCGGGATGTCGAAGAAGAAGTCCCGCGCCCGCCCGTTCCTGGCCGGCCAGCTGCCGTCCGTGCCGTCGTCGTCGATGGGATCGACCCGATAGATCCCGCCTGCGTAGTCGCTGGCGAACGCCGATATCGCCGGTGCCACCACCCGGTTGTCGACCTGCTGTGGCACCGCCGCATTCGTCCACCAGTACATCGGCACCTGCGCGGCATTGGGATTCTTGATCCGGATCGCCACCAGCAACACCGCCGAGTCCGCCGGCAGCCAAGCGTCGATCTGGAAGACCACCTGCCGTAACCGATCCAACTCCCACATCCGCAGCACATCTTGGTTGTCAGGGGTCCGGACAAAGCCGGCATGAAGCGGGCTGCAGGTGGTCGGCGAGTGCCCCCGGGTCCCGATGTTCCATTCGATACCGCCGGCGAACCACGCGTTGCGCAAAGCCAGGTTGGCGAACTGAATGGTGTCGGGGCTGTGCAGCAGCTGCTTGCCCGATCTCTTGTCGAAAAGCCGCCACAGGCGGCCGCCCAACTCCGGCAGGAACTCCGCCAGTAACAGGTCGTTCTCCAGCACCACGGTCTGTAACTCGCGCGGCGACCGGCGTCTGGTGTAGTCGTCCTGCAGTTGATAGGGGTGCAGGTTGGCCGGGGTGCCGTAGCGGGAGGCCGCAAAGATGTCCGGCGGCAGGTTGCCGGCGATCTGGTACGGGTTCTGCAGTGGCGGCCCGAGCATCGGCAGCGGGTTGTCCCGGCCGAGCGCCGCGACCGAGAAGATCCGCTGCTCGATCCGCAGGCTGGTCCGGCCGGTCACCGCAATCCCTCCACGTCCCGCGCCAGCCGCTGGAAGATCGCCCTGTCGACCTCGACCCCGGTATGGCGCAACGCCAACACCGCAGCGCCGACCACTCCGTCGCGCACGGAATGCAGTTCCGCCGCGGCTAGCTGCTGTTCCAACCCGGCGGCTAGCGCGGATCCGGGAGCCAACAGCCCCTCGTTCAGCACGCTTCCGCCCAGCACCAGCGGACCGTCCAGCACCGGATCCCTGACGGTGGCAAGCATGCCGACGAGCGCGGTCGCGGCAGTGTTGAGGATCTCGGCGGCCACCTGGTCACCCGGTGCTCGAAATGCCAGCGGTGCAAACCGCGAGAGTTCGACCGGACGCATTGCGTACAGCGTCTCGATCAGCCGGAACAAGACCATGGGACGGCCCTGGTCACGCTCGGGGGTCCGGGTCAACTGCAGCGAGTCCAGAAGCAGCTCGGTCAGTGCCGTCGGTGGCCCGAGCCCGTCGAGTTGCGCGATCGCAGCGCGCACCACCCGGTGGCCGATCCAGAATCCGGAGCCGTCGTCACCGAGCAGCCAACCGGTGCCGCCCGCCACCAGGTCCAGCTGGCCGCCGGCGACCCTGGCTGCCACCGAGCCGGTTCCGGCCAGCAGCGAATATCCCTGGGTGCACCAGGTGCCAGAGCAAAACATCGCCAACAGGTCCGATTCCACCTGTACGTGGCCGCGCACGCCCATGCCCTCCAGCCGAGCCGCGATGTCCGCCAGCGGAAGTTGCGCGCTCTTGCCGGCCATGGCGATCAGGATGGTGGAAAATTCCTCGACAGCGGCCCGGTCGGCACCCAACGCCATATCCGTTGCAGCAGAGAAGGATTCGAGTGCGCGCTGGTATCCGGCCGAGATCGGATTGCCGCCGCCGGCCACGCCGAAACCCAGGCACCGACCAGCTGGTTCGACGATCACGGCCCTGGTGCTGGTACCTCCCGCATCGATCGCGAGAATCCTCTGCATCTCTCACCATTTCGCTCAGCCGGCGGATCTGACGCACACAGTATTCCGCTGCCCGCCGGCCACCAGCCGGCGTGCATCACCCGGGCGGCGGCGACAAACGTTACCGGGTCGATACCGCCGGATCATTGACAGCGCGCGCCCGCCGCCTGAGAATCAGTCTTGCAATTCGCCGAGAAACGTGAAACGGAGTCTCACTTGGCCACTGCCCGGTCGTTGTCTCCCTCCACCGGGGTCTCGGTGCCGGCCGAGCCGACGTCGGACGTGGTCAACCGCGTGCTTACCGCCATGCCGGACATGTCCTGGACGATGCGCAAGATCGCCAACCTGTTGATCGACAACCCGCGCGCTCCATTGGAATGGTCCATCGGCGAGCTGGCCAAGCAGGCGGGAACGTCGGCCGCGACCGTCACCCGATTCTGCCGACTGATCGGCCTTCCCGGCTATGCCTCGCTGCGCGTCAGCATCGCCACCGATCTCGGTCGGACGTCGGCCCGGGAGACCTGGACGGCCGACATCGGCCGCGCCTTCGGTCCACACGACTCCCCGAGCGACGTGCTGAGCACGCTGGTGAACGCCCACACCCGCTCCCTGCAGGAGACGGCATCGACGATGGATCTGCCGTTGATGAAAATCATCTCTGGCCGCATCGCGCACTGCCGTCACGTGGACATTTACGGTGTCGGCGGCTCGTCGATGTTGGCCGGCGAGCTACAGGCCAGGCTGTACCGAATCGGCATCAACGCCCACCACTGGTCCGAGGTGCACTCGGCGCTCACCAGCGCCGCCATCCTCGACAAAGACTGTGTGGCGATCGGCATCTCCAACACCGGCCGCACCGAAGAGACGATCCAGATGCTGCGGCAGGCCCGCAAGGCAACCGCGCTGACGGTGGCCATCAGCAACAATCCGCGGTCGCCGATGGTCGAGGCCGCGGACCTGCGCATCATCACCTCGGTCTACGAACGCTTTCTGCAGCCGGACGACCTGTCCGCCAAACATGCCCAGCTGCTGGTGCTCGACCTGCTCTACCTGCTGGTCGCCCAAGAAAACTTCGAGCGCTCGACAAAGAATCTTGCTGCCTCCACCGTTGCCGTGTCGGCGCACCGAAGGCCGCAGCGAACCCGCACCAGTTCCCAGCAGCACGCGCGCGACCGTCGCGCATCCGCGATGAGCAACTAGGACACCCATGCCCACCTCCGCACCCGTGACCGACCTGGCCGGCAACTACCTGTACGAAGTGACCTCCCGCCTTCGGCAGTTGGCGGTCAACGCGCAGTCCGGCGCCTTCGACGCCGCCATCGATCTGATGGTGACAGCGATCAACACCGGCGGTGTGATCCAGGCCTTCGGTACCGGCCACTCGGAGGCCTTCGCGATGGAGATCGCCGGCCGCGCCGGCGGGCTGATCCCGACGAACAAAATTGCGTTGCGGGACGTGGTCCTCTACGGAAGCAGGACCGTTGACCTGCTCGGCGGATCTTCGCTGGAACGCAGCCCCGCCATCGTGGACGAATTGTTCGAGGTGACCCCTGTCGGACCGGACGACCTGTTCATGATCGCCTCCAACTCTGGCGTCAACTCCTGCATCGTCGGGCTGGCGCTGCTGGCGAAGGCCAAGGGGCACCAGCTGATCGCCGTCACCAGCATGGAACACACGATGAGGGTGCAGCCCCAGCACGCCAGCGGCAAAAGGCTGTGTGAGGTGGCCGATGTGGTGCTGGACAATCTCGCCCCCTATGGCGACTCGACGCTGCGACTGGGCGGCCCCACCTCGGCCGGAGTCACGGTCGGGGCCGTTTCATCGATCACCGCTGCCTTCATCGCCCAGCTGCTGACGATCGGGACCGCGGACCGAATGGCGTCGACGGGCAGCCAGCCCCCGATGTACATTTCTGCAAACATTCCCGGGGGTGACGAGCACAATCACGCACTCGAAGATCTCTATCGCGACAAGATCAGGCGCAGTGCCTGACGAGGAGGCGTCAGGTCACGGTAAGACGGCAACAGTGAACATCGCAGCTCCAGCACCGACCACCACACCGCACTGAACACGACGGCTCTTTCGACACGAACAGAAGGCGGCACAGCATGACGAATCAGAATCAAGAGATGCAATGGCGCGACTATCTCCGCAGCGGACCCCTTGAACGGCGCTCGTTCTTGCGAGGCGCGCTGGCTACGGCGGCCATCGTGCCGCTGGGCGGTTTCCTGGCCTCGTGCGCGAGCAGCGGCACCAACACCCCGTCGACGACCTCGACCAGCGCTCCGGCCACCAGCACGCCGGCGGCAACCGGCGGAGCCAGTGCCGGCGGGGCCAGTGCCGGCGGGGCCAGCTCCGCGCCGGCCAGCAGCGGTGGCGGCGCCGGGAACAAGACCAACCCGTTCGGGATGGCAGCGAACTCCTCCGTCGACGCAGTGATCTTCAACGGCGGCTACGGCATCAAGTACACCCAGTTCGCAGCCGGCGTCGTGGAGAAGGCGCAGAAGGGTTCCACCGTCAAGGTCACCCCGACCACCACCATCTCGCAGACCCTGCAGCCGCGTTTCGTCGGCGGTAATCCGCCAGACGTCATCGACGACAGTGGCGCCGGCCTTATCGGCCTGAACACCCTGGTCGACCAACTCGAGGACCTCACCTCGGTGATCGAAGCCCCCAACTACGAGGGCAAGATCATCAAGGACACCCTGTACGCCGGCGTGCTCGCTCCCGGCACTCTCAACGGCAAGGTCGTCGGGCTCAACTATGTGCTCACGGTCTATGGCCTGTGGTACTCGGCTGCGCTGTTCGAAGCGAATGGCTGGACGGTACCGAAGACCTGGGCGGAGGCGTACGAACTGGGTGGCAAGGCCAAGGCCAAGGGCAAGTTCCTGTTCACCTGGGGCAAGGAGGCGGCGACCTACTACCTGACGCTGGCCATCTCCTCGGCGATCAAGGAAGGCGGCGACGAGGTCCGCCTCGCCCTTGACAACATCAAGGAAGGTTGCTGGTCGCTGCCCGCCGTGCAGTCCGTCTTCACCGCGATGAAGAAGATCATCGACGCCGGTTACTTCAAGCCCGGCGGATCCGGCACCCAATTCACCGCGGCGCAGGCGCAGTGGAGCAACGCCGAGGAAGCGATCCTCTACCCATCGGGGTCCTGGATCGAGAACGAGATGAAGACCCAGACGAAGACCGGCTTCAAGATGACGGGCGCACCGGAACCGTCGGTCACCGCCAGTCCCAAGTTCCCCTACGAGTCGATCCACTCCACCGCTGGTGAAGCCTTCATCGTGCCGTCCAAGGGCAAGAACGTGCCGGGCGGCAAGGAGTTCCTGCGGGCGATGTTGTCCAACGACGCGGCAGTCAACTTCGCCAAGACCACTTTCTCCTCGACCGTGGTCAAGGGCACCATCCCGGCCAACGGTTTCGGCTCGACGGCGTTGGTCTCCCAGGTCAAGATGCTTGACGCGGCCGGTACCCACGTCTACACCTGGAACATGAACGACATCTACGGCCTGAACACCCAACAGCTGGTGCTGTGGAACACCTTCCTCGACGGCAAGTCGAGCGTCGCCGACCTGACCAAGGGCATGCAGGACATCACCGACAAGGTTCGCAACGACAGCTCGGTGAAGAAGGTCACCGTCACATGACCGTTGCGATCGGGACGCCGATCGGTACCCCGGGTGGCGACAGAAATGTCGCCACCCGGCGGTGGAGCCGGCGTGACCTGACCTTCGACAAGATCAGTTTCATGTTCGTGTTTCTGGTCGTTCCGGTTGCCGGCTACATCCTTTTCGTGGTGTCGCCGTTCGTGCAGGCCTTCTACTACTCGCTGACTGACTGGTCAGGTTTCACCTCCAACATGAACTTCATCGGGTTGGACAATTACAAAACCCTGTTCACCGACGACACCTTCCGCAAGGCAATGTTCAACAGCGTCCTGCTCGGTGTCGTGCTGCCCGCCGTCACCATCGTGATCTCGCTCGTACTCGCCTCGCTTGTCACTGTCGGCGGCCCGAGTCACGGACCGGTGCGTGGCCTGCGCAACTCCAGTGTCTACCGGGTGGTGTCGTTCTTCCCCTATGTCATTCCGGCCATCGTCATCGGCTTGATGTGGAGCCAGATCTACGATCCGAACCAGGGGCTGCTCAACGGCATCCTGACTCATCTCGGGTTCAGTGGTTTCAAATCGTTCGCTTGGCTCGGCGAGCCGGGCACCGCCATGATCGCCACCATGTTCGTGATCGTCTGGGGGCTGGTCGGCTTCTACATGGTGCTGTTCGTGGCCGCCATCAAGGGCGTACCTGCCGAGATCTACGAGGCCGCCCGCATTGACGGCGCCGGTCGCTTCCGCACCGCTGTCCGCATCACCATCCCGCTGATCAGGGACAACATCCAGACTGCCTACATCTACATGGGCATCGTCGCGCTGGACGCCTTCGTCTACATGGCCGCCCTCAACCCCATCGGCGGCCCGAACAACTCGACGTTGGTGATGTCACAGGACCTGTACATGACGGCGTTCAGCCAGACCAACAAGTTCGGTCTGGCCTGCGCCATGGGCGTGGTACTCGCGTTGATCACCCTTTTGTACTCGGCAGTTGTCTTCTTGGTGAACAAGGCCACCGGCGGAACGGACGAGGTGCCCGAATGACCAACGTGACCGAGACCCCCACCCGGCTGCCGACAGGTCGCACGGACGACACGACGGCACCGAGGACCCCCAGGTCCACCACCGGGGACAAGGTCGTCGGCACGGTGTCGCACACCGTACTGACCCTGTGGTCGCTGATCGTCGTGCTGCCGTTGCTGTGGACGATCATGTCGTCGTTCAAGACCAGCGCGGAGATCTTCGCCTCGCCGTTCGGTCTGCCTGAGCACTGGAACTTCCAGAACTACGTCAACGCCTGGACGACGGCGGGCATTGGCAGCTTCTTCCTCAACTCGGTGATCGTGGTGGTCGGCGCGTTGATCATCACCATGCTGTTCGGATCGATGTGCGCTTACGTGCTCGCACGGTTCCGATTCCCCGGTAGCCGGGCGATCTACTACCTGATGCTCGCCGGGCTGACCTTCCCGATCTTCCTCGCCGTCGTCCCATTGTTCTTCGTACTCAAGGGCATTGGGCTGCTGAACACCTTGCCAGGGCTGATCCTGACCTACGGGATGTTCGCCCTGCCGTTCACCGTGTTCTTCCTGTTCTCGTTCTTCAAGTCGTTACCGAACTCGATCTCGGAGGCGGCGGCTCTGGACGGTTGCGGCGAGTGGGGCACGTTCTTCAAGGTGATGCTGCCGATGGCCCGGCCAGGGCTTGCCACCGTCGCGATCCTGAACTTCGTCGGGCTGTGGAATCAGTTCCTGCTGCCGATCGCGTTGAACACCAATGAGGACAACTATGTGTTGACGCAGGGGATGGCCAAGTTCGCCTCGCAGGCCGGCTACTCCGTCGACTTCGGAGCGCTGTTCGCGGCGGTGGTGATCACCGTGGTGCCGGTGCTGATCGTCTATCTGATCTTCCAACGTCAACTGCAGGGCTCGGTTACCCAGGGCACCTCGAAATAGCAGCTCACTGCGGCAGGTAGCGCCCTCGTTCTACCGTCAACGGCAACCCGTCGATGTCGGCTGATCGCAACAACTCCGGCAGCTCGATGCCCTCGTCGATGGTCACCACCAGCACCGGCTGCTCGTCGCGAACCTTCACCCCGACCGCGGAAACTCCTGGCAGCGCCAGCAATCGCCGCTGATGGTGGTGCTGCACCACTACCGCCTGCTGATAGGACATGGTCATCACACCAGTGTGAACCCTGACCCGATAATTCGTATCCGTTGACGCTCTCGCAATCTCTGTCAGGCACACAGCGCCGGCAATTGCTGACGCGCGGAGACGGGGAGTGACCATGTCAACAGTCGACGATCTGATCGCCATCAAGCGGCGGGTCGAACAGCAGTACCTCGGGCAACCGGGAGTCACCGGTATCGATGTGGGTTACAAGGTGGTAGCCGGCGTCCAGACCGATCAGCTCGCGATCCGGGTGCACGTCGCGGAGAAGAAGACCAGGGTGCCGGCCGGTGAGAAGGTGCCCAAGGAAATCGACGGCGTCGTCACCGACGTCCTTGAGCGCCGCTACGAACCGCAGGTGGTTTCCGAACCACTGGACGTTGGCGCCCAGGGCGTGGACTCGAACCACTACCCGACGCTGGAGGGCGGCATCAGCATGGGCCCGAGCCGGGCCGTCGGCGGCTTCATCTTCGCCGGAACCCTCGGCGCGGTGGTAGTGGACAACGCCACCAATCAACATGCGGCGCTGACAAACTTCCACGTGGCGTGTGTCGACTCGAGCTGGGCGGTCGGCAACCGGATGGTGCAGCCTAGCCGGATCGACACCGGCGTCGTCCCTGGCGACGAGTTCGGCGGCATCGTGCGCGCCGTGCTGTCCTCGCACGTCGACGGTTCCGTCGTCTCCATCGACAGCGGCCGGGCCAACTCGGCACAGATCGCGGAAATCGGCACCGTCAAGGGCACGAAGCCGGCCACCCTCGGGATGGCCGTGCGAAAGCGTGGTCGCACAACGGGTTTGACGTACGGCTCGATCGACGGGCTGTCGCTGTCGGTGAACATCGACTACGGCGACGGGATCGGGGTGAAGCTGTTGACCGACCAGCTCAGCATCGCTGCCGACGCCAGCAAGAATGCGATGTTCTCCGACCACGGTGACTCCGGCTCGGTGATCGTCGACGCCAACGGTTACGTCGTCGGGCTGCTGTTCGCCGGCGCCGGCGCCGGGACGGTGGCGAACCCGATCGCCTTCGTGCTGTCCGAGCTGAACGTCTCGATGCTGGTCGGTAAGTCAATCCTGAAAGACCTCAAGGACGGCCACAAGGACTTCGTCAAGGACGGCCGGAAGGACTTCATCAAGGACAAGGAAATCCTCAAGGAGCTGCGCAAGGACACCAAGGAGCGCATCTTCGAAGGCAAGATGCTCAAGGACCTGCGGGACATCATCGAGTGGCCAAAGCCCGGTGTGCCGGGAGGCCCTGGTCCGGTTGAGGGAGGTGGTTCGGTGGATGCCAGGTTGGGTGCCATCGAGAGCCAGCTGGCCGCGCTGGTCAACTTCATCGGCAGCGACCAGCGCCCGGATCTGACCACCTCGGCATTCTCCGGTGAGCCGGAGACCAGCGCCGCCGATGTGCAGGAGCTACGCGCCGAACTTGAGCAGCAGGTCGCCGAGGCGGCAGCAGCGAAGGCCGAGTTCGACGGTCCGATGGTCTGATCTGCATGCTGCTGATCCTGTGCTCGCTGGACGATCTGGACACCGTGGCATTTGCCCGCGGTGCCAGCGCGGCGGGTGTGCCCTGCCGGGTGCTCACCGCGGAGGCATTGTCCTTCGCCAGTCGACGATCTCACCGGCTCAGCAGCATCAGACGCGCCGGCCGCACCTCGATCTCGGTGGTCACCGAGATCGAGACGGTCGGCGCTCCGTTGTTGCTGGAAGGGAACCTCAGCGGAGTGCTCAATCGGCTGGTCGAACCACCGGCGACGGCCTGGCGGCGGGCCGCAGCGGTCGAGCGCGACTATGCCGCCGCGGAACTGTTCGCCTTCACCCTCAGCTGGCTCAGCGGGCTGACCTGCCCGGTGCGCAACAGGCCGACGCCCGGCTGCCTTGCCGGACCGACGCCACATTCGCTCAGCAGTCTTGCGGTCGCCCGACAGGTCGGGCTGGACTGCCCGCCGTTGCGCTACAGCAGCCGGGCCGGCTCCGCCGCCACGGATCTCGGGTCGGCAGCCCTTGCTGCCGCCGGTCACGACGCCGGTGTGGAGCAGTTGGTCTGTCTGGACGGGAAGGTGCTGACCAGAAGGGCTCCAGCCGGACTGGCCGACGCGGTAGCCGCGTTCGCCAGCGCCATCGGTGCCGAGCAATCGCTGAACGGCGTGGACTTCGCCGTCAGCGGGTCGCGCTGGGTGTTCGCCGGGATGACACCACTGCCGGCCCTGGCGGGCGGCGCAGTGTCTGACGGCGCAGTGTCTGACGGCGCAGTGTCTGACGGCCAGCACGTCGCGGACGCGGTGCTCACAGCGCTGGCCGGACGACGAACGCAGGTGGCGTGATGACCGTGCTGGTCTGGGGGGTTCCGTCGGAGTCGCCGGTCCGGATGATCATCGAGGCGCTGGCCGACATCGGCGCGGACGTCGTGGTGGTGCCCCCCCATGCCGAAAACGTCGAAGTGGATGTGGGCCTGGACGCCGACGGTCGGCTCGACGGAGTGCTGCAGGTGGCCGGCCGTACCGTCGAGATGACCGAGATCGACGCCGTGTATGTCCGCCCGGTCGAGCCCGAACTCGCCCCGCAGTTCCGCGGTCTCGATCCGGAGGCGGCACCGCTTCGACATGCCAGGGCCGTCCACGATGCCCTGATCGGCTTCACCGAAGAGGGCGGCCGCACAGGTCGACGGGTGGCAAACCGGTTGTCCGCCATGGCGTCCAACATGTCAAAGCCGTTCCAGGCTCAGACCATCGGTCGGCACGGCTTCGTCGTTCCTGACACGCTGATCACCGACAGTCCAGACGAAGCGCTCGAGTTCGCGGACCTGTACGACAGCGTCGTGTACAAGTCGATCAGCGGTATTCGATCGATCGTCACCACCTTCGATCCGGTTGGCGACCGGAGCCGGCTGAACCGGTTGCGCTGGTGCCCGGTTCAGTTCCAGGAACGCATCGACGGGCCCGACGTCCGGGTCCACGTGGTGGGCGGGGAGGTATACGCAGCCATCGTGCAGACCACGGCCGTCGACTACCGATACGCCCGGGCCCAGGTTGGCCTCGACGCCCGACTGCAGCCCTACCGACTGCCCGAAGTCTGGGCGCAGCGCTGCATATCGCTGGCCGCCGAGCTCGCGCTTCCATTCGCCGGCATCGACCTGAAACTGGCCACCGACGGGCGGGTGATCTGCTTCGAGGCCAACCCTTCACCCGGCTACCCGTGGTATGAATCCGAGGCCGGCCTACCCATCTCGGACGCGGTGGCCAGGTGGCTGGTGGCAGCCTGAACCGCTCGACGTCAGCTGCCGATGGCCCACCCGAGCGCTGCGGCGGCAAAACCCAGCATCAGATTCGCCGCAACGTTCAGCACTGCCCTGCCCAGCGCCCTTGCCTCGATGAGCTGCCATGTCTCGTAGCTGAACGTGGAATAGGTAGTGAGCGCCCCGCAGAAGCCGGAGCCGATCAGCGCGGCCACCCAGGGGTCTGGCTGGGCACTCATGGTCCAGCCAAGGACGAGAGATCCGACGCCGTTCACCGTCAGCGTTCCCCAGGGCAGGTCGAGCCACAGCGGTGACGTCACCCTGTCCAACCATTTGCTGGACAGGAAACGCAGCGGCGCCCCCACCACCGCGCCGAGGACCACCCAGAGCGCCGTCACTGCGCGTCCCAGTCTGGCTCGGCGGCCGAGGAAATGTGCCAACCCCAGCCGGCAGCCAGGATCGAGCCGGCGGCGGCCGCCAGCAACAGAAACAGCGTCAGCGCCTGATGCCCGGCGGCGAGCTGCGACCGTAGGTCGACCATCGCCGTCGAGAAGGTGGTGAAGCCCCCGAGCACGCCGACCCCGACGAACGGTCGCAGCAACAGGTTCGTCGAACCCTGGGACAGCACCCCCATCAGCAGCCCCAGCAACAATGAACCGACCACGTTGATCACCACGATGATCCACGGCGACGACCAGAGCTCCGCCAGCCCGTATCTGGCCACCGACCCGATGGCACCACCGGCCGCCACCACGCCGATCACCGACGGCGACACCCGGGTGCTGGGCCGCCCTCCCCGCCCGGTGGATGCCATGACCATCACCCTAGGGAACCGCGTCGGCTACGGTCGCTTGACCTGCACCCGCACCTGCTGGCCCAGGCCGGCCGCCGGGCCGGCGATCTCAAGGTGATAGTTGCCGGGCGCGAGCGCCGGCGTCTGTGTTTGCCCGCAGACCGCCATCCTGGATGACACGGCTGCGCCGCCGGCATCGAACAACCGGGCCGTCGCCATGTCGGGGCCGGGGTTGACCGGATCGCCGTCCTTGCAGCCGGAGACGAACTCGAATCGCACCACACCGCGGGAGGACACCGGCACGGCGTACAGCGTTTGTGAACCAGCGGCGGCCCGGATGTCGATCACCGCGGGCAGCGGCTGCTCGGTGGCCGTCGAACCGAGGACCAGCCCGGGCCAGCGGGCGGCGATCGCCTGCGAGATCCGCTGCGTCGTCAGCCGCGTCATGGCGACACTACCGGCGACAAAGCCGTCGTCGCCGGTCAAGCCGACATCGAACTCGCAAGCCGACAAGTCGCTTGGGTTGCTGATTCCGCCCGCTCGGCAGGACTTTTCGGCGAAACCTGCGGCCGCCGACGGCGCGATCGGCTGTGACGACGGGAATCCGGAAACGGCACTGACCTGTTCGACGAACAACGTCTCCGCCGGCCGCACCATCCAGTCGCGCACGGTGGCGTCGGTGTCGGTGACGCCGCGCTCCCGGTTCTGTAGATCGGTCCCTGCATCGAATCCGCCGACGCCGAACAACCCAGAGGTGCCGGCCACCCGAGGGGCGATGATCACTGCCGTCATTCCCAGATCAGGGTTCGCCGACATCACCACGGATGATCCATCCGGCCAGAGCACCACCGCATGCCGGGTCCCGGCGGAGTCTGCCTGCCACAAACCGACCCGCGCCCCGTTCGGCGTCGCCGTCGAACTGAACGGTTGCGGCGCGCCAAGTACCGTGCCGTCAAGGGTGGCCGCCCCACCTGCGGTGTACTCGAGGGTCGATCCCTCTGCCTGGATGGCAACCGCCGTCAGCACCGAGACGTTCGGCTGATGCGCCAGCGGCTCCAGCCGCACCTGCACCTGTCGTTGCGGGTCGCCGACCCTTGCCTGGAACTGTCCGGTGAGTTGGGTGGTGTAACGGAGCCCGGCGCCGGTCACCAGATGCGGGTCGCCGCCGATGCTGCCGGCGAACGGTATCGGCCGCGTGGC
>JALYXB010000265.1 GCA_030947305.1 Actinomycetota bacterium
GCCAGCCAACCGCCATCACCAGGGCCAGTAGCCACGGCAGCCTTCGCATCGGGTCGCGCCACATCAATGTCAGGTCGCGGCCGGCCACCACCCGTGCGGTGCCGCCGACGGTGCCGCCGACCGCACCAGCCCCGGTCAGCCCGTGCGAGGGCGCCGAACCTTCGGTCTGCGAATCGACGGTCGTCAGGCTTTTGTGCAAGGCGGCCGACCACCACCACCAGCCGACCACCAGGAAACCCAGTGCGATCACCGCCGCTGCCGTCGCCCTTCCCCATTGCTGACTGGCCAGATACCCAGGCAGCGCCGCGAGCGATCCGGGCGGACTCCACTGCAGCACCCTGGCCACCTTGCTGGCGCCGTTGCCGATGCCTGCCTGATTTCCGGAATTCAACAACAGATCCGCCAGCAGGTAGATGACGATCACGGCAAAGCCGACCAGCATGCCGAGATCCCGGCCGCGGCGGGACGACATCAACGATGCCATCGAGGTGGCCGCGGCCCTGGAGAACACCACGCAGGTCACCAATTGCAGCGCGGCGCACAGCAGCGCAATCGGCAGCATCCAGCCGTAAACGGAAAGGCCGATCGCCGCGCCGACCAACACAATGACGTTCGCGATCGGCAGATAACCGATCAGCGACGACATCAACAGTCCACGCTGCAGGGTCTGTCGAGTCAGCGGCAACAACGCAAAGCGTTGTGGGTCAACGGTTTCATCGACACCGAAGGCCACCAAGGGGCTCAGCACCCAGGCCAGAATCTGCAGCGAGAAAAGACCGGTGACGGCCAGATATCCGACGCCAGGCGCCTGCCGCAGCAGGCTGAGCAGGAAACCGATTGCCAGCAACCCCACCAGCAGCACGCCCAGACCGACCAGCATCCAGCCGCGTTTGGCCGCAGGCAGATGCCGCAGCCGGCTGGTCACCAGCCGCCATTTCAGGCTTGCGAAGAGCGCAACCAATCCAGGCCCTCCGTTCCGCGTTCCGTCCCGCCGATGAGGTGGAAGAAGGCATCGTCAAGGCTCTTGGCATTGCCGCGCACCACTGCCAGTTCACCGGCGGCGACGATCGCGCCTGCGGCCATCACCGCGATATGACTGCAGAGTTCTTCGACCAGCGCCATCACATGCGAGGAGAAGATGACGGTGCCGCCGGCGCCGCAGTACCGGGTGAGCACGCCGCGGATCACCCTGGCGGATACCGGGTCGACGGCTTCCAGCGGCTCATCCAGCAGCAGCAGCGGCGGTGAGTGCAGCAGCGCGGCGGCCAGGGCGATCTTCTTGCGCATGCCTGTCGAGTAATCGGCGACCAGCTTGCCGCCGGCCCCACCGAGGTCGAGCACGTCCAGCAGCGACGCCGCCCGTTCGGTGACCATCTGCACCGGCAGGCCGCGCAGCCGCCCGAGATAGCTCAGCAGCTCCGCCCCCGACAGCCGCTCGAACAGCCGCAGCCCGTCCGGCAGCACCCCCATCTTGGCCTTGGCCGAGACCGGATCTGCCCACACATCCACGCCGGTGACGAACACCCGGCCGGCGTCTGGTCGCAACAACCCCGCCACCATCGACAACGTGGTGGTCTTTCCGGCACCGTTGGGCCCGACCAGCCCGAAGAACGATCCCGCCGGCACGTCCAGGTTGATGCGGTTGACGGCGACCGTGTCGCCGAAGGTCTTGGTCAGCCCGCGCAGCGCCAATGCCTGACCGGCGGTGGCCCGGTCCATCGGTGCTGTCGCCGGATAATGAGGCAACGGCAGTGCAAGCCCTCCTGAAGGTCCGGATGGACTGTCCGACAACCGTTCTGCTTCGGCCATGCGGCTAACCCTGCCACAGCCGGCCGCACCACCGGAACGGAAGTCGTGGCTGCCGATCGAGTCAGCCGGCGGGAACGAACAGGTGCAGTAGCCCCCAGGCCACCACCACGCTGGGCAGCAGCGAATCCATTCTGTCCATGATTCCGCCGTGACCCGGCAGCAGGTGACCCATGTCCTTGACTCCAAGGTCCCGCTTGATCAGCGACTCGGCCAGGTCGCCGACCACGGCGACGACCGTCAGCACCGCCCCGATGACCGCACCCTGCCACCACGGGTGGTGCAGCATCAGTGACACCGACAGCGCCCCGCCGATCATGGAGGCGATCGCCGAACCGAGGAAGCCCTCCCAGGACTTTTTCGGCGAGATCCTCGGCGCCATCGGGTGTTTGCCCAACAACGCCCCGGTCGCATAACCGCCGGTATCCGAACAGACGACGGCGATCAGGAAGGTGAGGGCCCGCTGGGCGCCGTCGTGCGGCTGCACCAGAAGGGTGGCGAACGAGGCGAACAATCCTAGGTACACCACCAGGAAAACACTCGCCGAAATGTCACGCAGATAGCCGTCGGCGCCGCGCGGGAACCGCCACGCCAGGCAGATGAGAGCGGTCAAGGCGGTGCCGAATGCCTGCGCCTGATGGCCGAATGGCCAGGCCAACCCGACGATGGCCACCGAACCCACACCGACCGGCAGCCAGCCGATCTCGATCTTGCGGCTGGCCCGCAGGGTAGTCGTCATCTCCCAGACGGATGCCAATACCGCCGCCCCGACGATCACCACGAACGCCGGTCGGTAGAGCAGCAACGCGGCGACGATGATGACGCCGAGGCCGACACCGACGCCTATTGCCATCGGCAGGTCGCGACCGGCGCGGGCGGCACGCAGCGGTTGCCGTGTCGAAGGCGGGTCCTGCGTGGGGGGTCCCTGGTCGGCCGTGCTCATCAGAGCGTGCTCATCAGACTTCGAGTAGCTCGGCTTCCTTGTTCTTGACCAGCTCGTCGATGGTGGCGACGAACTTGTCGGTGGTGTACTGCAGGTCCTTCTCGGCCCTTGACACCTCGTCCTCCCCCGCCTCGCCATCCTTGCTGATTCTGTCCAGCTCCTCTTTCGCCCGGCGCCGGATGTTGCGCACGGCAACCCTGGCGTCCTCACCCTTGGAGCGGGCCTGCTTGCCGAGCTCCTTGCGCCGGTCCTCGGTGAGCTGGGGGAAGACGATCCGCAGCAGGTTGCCGTCGGACGAAGGGTTGATGCCCAGATCGCTGTCCCGCAGAGCCTTCTCGATGTTCTGCAGCTGGCTGGCGTCGTAGGGTTTGATGATCGCCATCCGGGCCTCGGGCACGTTGATGGTGGCCATCTGCGGCAGCGGGGTGGGAGCACCGTAGTAGTCGACAGTGATCTTGCCGAACATGTTGGGGTTGGCTCTGCCGGTGCGCAGGGTAGCAAGATCTTCCTTGACCACCGTGACGGCCTTTTCCATCTTCTCCTCAGCATCCAGGAGCGTGTCGTCGATCATGGTGTTCCTTTCGGTTGGAACCGTTGTCCCAGGCCCGACAGCGCCGTGCGTGCCCGGCGCCGACGGTGACCATTCGCTATTTGCTGGCGGCCGGGGTGTGCACCAGGGTGCCGATCTGTTCGCCGCGCACTGCTCTGCCGATGTTGCCCTGCTGCAACATGTTGAACACGATGATCGGCATCGCGTTGTCCATGCACAGGCTGAATGCGGTGGCATCGGCCACCTTGAGGCCACGCTCCAACACCTCACGGTGGGTGATCTCGGTGAACATGGTGGCGCCCAGGTCCTTGCGGGGGTCCGCGTCGAAGACGCCGTCCACCGCCTTGGCCATCAGCACCACCTCGGCCCGGATCTCCAGCGCCCGTTGGGCTGCGGTGGTGTCGGTGGAGAAGTACGGCATACCGAAACCCGCTCCGAAGATCACCACCCGGCCCTTCTCCAGATGCCTGATGGCGCGCCGGGGGATGTAGGGCTCGGCGACCTGGCCCATCGCGATGGCGGTCTGCACTCTGGTTTCCAAATGCTGCTCTCGTTCCAGGAAGTCTTGCAGGGCAAGGCAATTCATCACCGTGCCGAGCATGCCCATGTAGTCAGAGCGAGCCCTGTCCATGCCCCTGGTCTGCAGTTCGGCACCCCGGAAGAAGTTCCCACCACCGATCACCACACTAATCTGGACTCCGCTGCGGGCCACATCGGCGATCTGCTGCGCGACCGTCGACACGACGGTGGGGTCGACACCGACCTTGCCGCCGCCGAACATCTCGCCGCCGAGCTTGAGGACCACCCGTTGATACCGATGACGCTCGGTGGGCCCAGCCGAACTGTTCTCGCTCGCAGCCATCGTCAGCTGCCCTTCGGACACCGTCATGCGCTCACCCTCTCACCATCGCCGTCCATCCTGCCCGATGATCGGCTGCCGTCATGGTGCCGCTGCGCCCTCCGCTAGCCAGCAGCGGGCCGCCGGGAACAGTCCCGAACGCCCGCTGCCACCGGTCAGGCGGTGCCGACCTCGAACCGGGCGAACCCGGTGACGGTGACGCCTGCCTCTGCCAACAGGGCACCGACGGTCTTCTTGCTGTCCAGCACGCTGGGCTGTTCAACCAGCACTGCATCCTTGTAGAACCCGTTGATTCGACCCTCGACGATCTTGGGCAGGGCCGCTTCCGGCTTGCCCTCCTCCCGGGCGATCGCCTCGGCGATCCGGCGCTCGGACTCGACGGCGTCGGCGGGGATGGCGTCGCGACTGACGTAGCGCGCCTTGAGCGAGGCGATCTGCAGGGCGGCCTGCCTGGCCGCCTCCGCAGCGTTCACAGTGTCCCCCTCAAAGGCGACCAGCACGCCGATCGACGGCGGCAGGTCCGCCGACCGCTTGTGCAGGTAGACCGCCGTCGGGGCGTCGTACTTGACGACCTTGTTCAGCACCAGCTTCTCGCCGATCTTCGCCGACAACACGTTGATCGCGTCCTGCACGGTTTCGCCGGAGGACACCGAGGCGGCCAGTACGGCTTCGACGGTGCCGTCGACGTCGCCGGCTGCCGCGTCAGCGACTTTTGCGGCCAAGGCCGAGAACTCCTCGTTCTTGGCCACGAAATCGGTCTCGCAATCGAGCTCGATCAGAGCGTTGCCCTTGCTGGCGACCATGCCTTCGGCCGTCGTTCGTTCGGCCCGCTTGCTGATATCTTTTGCGCCCTTGATGCGTAGCAGCTCAACGGCTTTGTCGAATTGGCCGTTGGTTTCGTCCAACGCCTTCTTGCAGTCCATGAAGCCGGCGCCGGTCAGCTCACGAAGCCTCTTGACGTCGGCAGTGGTGTAGTTCGCCATGGTGGCGCAGTTCCTTCTTCTCGTCGGTGATGAACGGTGACCTGATCAGGCCTGGCCGCTCTGTTCGTTCGGTACGACCTCGGCAACACCCTCTGCGGCGTCCTGTTGGACCTCGGCGAGCGCAGCGGCGGCCCGATCGGTGCCAGCCGGTACCGCTGGGCTCACCGCGGCGGCCTGCCGGGCTGCCGTCGGACTGTCCGACACAGGTGCGGGCGCGCCGGCAGCAGCTTCGGTCGGGGCGCTGGTCGGCTCGGGGGCGGCAGGGGCTGCTTCACCACTGGCCAGGAGCTCGCGCTCCCATTCGGCCAGCGGTTCCTCGCCGGTCTCGACGGTTCCGCCGCCGGAACGGGCCAGCAGTCCGGCAGCCACCGCCTCGGCCACCACCTTGGTGAGCAGCGCAGCCGACCGGATCGCGTCGTCGTTGCCCGGGATCGGGAAGTCGACCTCGTCCGGATCACAGTTGGTGTCAAGCACCGCGACGACGGGGATGTTCAGCTTGCGGGCCTCGCCGACGGCGATGTGCTCCTTCTTGGTATCGACGATCCAGACGGCACTTGGCACCTTGGCCATATCCCTGATGCCGCCGAGGGTCTTGGCCAGCTTGTCCTTCTCGCGGGTCATCAGCAGCACCTCCTTCTTGGTGCGGCCTTCGAACTCCCCCGACTGCTCCATCGCCTCGAGGTCCTTCAGACGCTGCAGACGCTTGTGCACGGTGGAGAAGTTGGTGAGCATGCCGCCGAGCCAGCGGTGGTTGACATACGGCATCGAGACCCGCGTCGCCTGCTCGGCGATGGCCTCCTGGGCCTGCCGCTTGGTCCCGACGAACAGCACGCTGCCGCCGGAGGCGACGGTCTGGCTGACGAACTCGTAGGCCCTGTCGATGTACGACAGGGTCTGCTGAAGATCGATGATGTAGATGCCGTTGCGCTCGGTGAAGATGAAACGCTTCATCTTCGGGTTCCAGCGACGGGTCTGGTGTCCGAAGTGGACACCCGCGTCGAGCAACTGACGCATGGTGACGACAGCCATTGCTGTCCTTCCAGTTGTGTGCAGCCCGCTGCGTCCGGCTCTGGTCCGGCCGCGGCGACGCCGCACGATTCGGTTGTCGCCTCCGGTCGGTAGGCCGGCGGCCCTGACGCCCTCGGGCGCATCGCCCAGGTCTATCGACCGGGACCTCGATGTGCTCCGCCGGTGCGGCTGATAAGCGGCCGCTGGAAAGGGCGTGCGAAGTCACCCTGTGCCGAAGCACCAGGTGCACCGTCATGTTACGGGACAGCGCTGGCGATCAGCGAATCCACCAGCAAGTGCCAGCGGTCCCCCGTTGTCCACATCCTGCCGGTTGTCCACAGCGCGTCTCGGTCTGATGGTCGGCCAAGGCGAGGTGGCCTGATGCTGAACGGATGACGGCTCAACGGTTTGCCGCTGCTGTGCTGATGATGCTCGCCCTGGCATCGGTACCGTCCGCCGCCGCCGCCCAGTCACCGGCGGCTCGAGCTGTCACCGGATCGACGGCAGGCAGCAGCGGAGTGATAACCGGATTCGTGCTGCCGCTGCCGCCGCCACCGAACGTCGTCACCCCGTTCCGGCCGTCGACCGCGAGGTGGGGGGCAGGGCATCGCGGCGTCGACCTGGCCGCGGCCGCCGGCAGCCAGGTCCGGGCTGCCGGTCCCGGTGTGGTGGCCTTCGCCGGTCGGCTCGCGAACCGAACCCTGGTCTCGTTGCAGCACAATATGCAGCTGCGGACGACCTACGAGCCGATACGGCCGGTGGTTGTGGTTGGTCAGCACGTGGTCGGCGGTCAACTGATCGGGGTGCTGGAACCCGGCCATCCGCCCTGTGCACCGGCAGTCTGCCTGCACTGGGGCGCCCGGCTCGGCGCCGATACCTACATCGATCCGCTGTCACTGCTCACTGGCTGGCCGGTCCGGCTGAAACCGTGGGACGGGACAGACCCGGGCGGCTGACACCGTGGAACGGGACCGACCCCGGGCGGCTGAACGCCGCTCAGCCAGGACGGCCAGCCGTCCTACCGCGGCTGGCCGAGGACCTGGAGATGATCGCGACACCCCGCACCCGGTCCGCGGTCAGGCTCTCGGGTGCGCCTGTCGGTACACGGCCGCCAATCGCTCGGCTGACACATGGGTGTACACCTGCGTCGTTGCCAGGCTGGCGTGGCCCAACAGCTCTTGGACGGCACGCAGATCGGCGCCACCGGACAGCAAGTGTGTTGCGGCGGTGTGCCGAAGGCCGTGGGGTGCCATCTCCGGAGCCCCAGCGACGGCCGCCGTCCTGCGGTGCACCAGCGTTCGTACCGCACGCTGGTCGATACGGCCGCCGCGCCGGCCGAGGAACAGCGCTGCCCCGGATGCCGCGATCACCAAGGCCTCACGGCCGGCGGACAGCCAGCTGCCGATGGCATCGTCCGCGGGCAAACCGTACGGCACCGTTCGTTCCTTGCTGCCCTTACCGAAGACCCGCAGCACCCGCCGGTGACGGTCGACATCGCCAAGATTGAGCCCGGTGAGTTCCGAGACCCGGATCCCGCTGGCGTAGAGCACCTCCAGGATGGCGTTGTCGCGCAGGGTCATGGCGCGCTCGGCGGGGTCGGAGTCGATGAGTACCGCGTGCCCGCGTGCCCGCGGGCCGGCTGCCGATTCGGTATTCGCCGATTCGGTGTTCGATGATTCGGCGTTCGATGATTCGGTGTTCGCCGATCTGGTGTCCGACGGAACGGCGACGACCTCATCGGGTTCGCCGTCCAGCATCCGACGTGCTTGGTCCTCGCGGAGGACAGTCGGCAAAGTCCTGGCGGCCTTCGGGGAGGCCAGCCGAGCGCCGGCATCGATGTCACTGCGGCCGGTACGGCGGCACCAACCCGTGAACGCCCTGGCGGCCGCCGCTCTTCTGGCCAGCGAGGCCGGAGCCGATCCTGCGGTACGCAACCTGGCCAGCCAGCTGCGTAGGGTGGCCAGCTCTAGGCCGTCCGGGGCGGTAACACCCATCCGGCCGGCGTGATCGAGCAGCGAGGCGATGTCGGCCGTGTACGCGGTGACAGTCGCCGTCGACAGCGATCGTTCCGCCGACAGGTGCCGGACGAAGCCGTCCAGGGCCGCAGCGAAGTCATCCGGCAGCGCCTGACGGGTCACCGCGGTCCTCGACGATGCCCTCTGCATGCCCTGACAGTGACCCGGCGGCGGCGGCGGGTCAAGGCGGCGCGCGGCCCGCCGACCGGGCGACGTCGTCCCTGGCCACCGACGGTCGGGTCGTAGCCGGCGGGGTTATCCGGTCGCTCGCCGCCACTGCGCCCCTTGCCTGCTGACCAACTCGAGCAGCTCCAGCTCGGCAAGCGCGCTCATCACCTCGCAGCCGGGAACCCCCGACTCCTCCGCCAGCTCCCATACAGTTCTCGTCCCACGACCCGGAAGGGCCTCGTAGACCCTCGCGGCGCCGGCCGCCAGACCGTCGGTCGGTCGTCCGGGGACCGAAGGCCGGACGGCAAGATCATGCTGACCCAGCACCTCCAGCACATCCTTGGCGTCGGCGGCCAGCAGCACCCCCTCCCGCCGCAGCAGCTCATGGCAGCCCACCGACATCGCCGAGGTCACAGGCCCCGGCACGGCCATCACCACCCTGTTCAACTCCTGGGCCACATTGGCCGTGCTGATGGTTCCCGACCGGCGGCCGGCCTCGACCACCACGGTGACGGCACCGAAGGCGGCGATCAGTCGGTTGCGGATCAGGAAGCGATGCCTGGCCGGGGTGGTGCCCGGCGGGTACTCGGTGACGACAGCGCCACCGCCTGCCGCGATCTCGTCGAGCAGTTCCCGATTGGCCGTCGGGTAAGCCCTGTCGATCCCGCAGGCCAGCACCGCAAGGGTGGCGGCCGGACCGGCGGCGCCGATCGCGCCGCGATGAGCGGCCGCGTCGATCCCGAAAGCCGCACCGGATACCACCAGGCAGCCGGCGGCGGCCAGCTCGCCGGACAGCTCCATCGCGCACCTGCGGCCATACGCGGTACAGGCCCGACTCCCGATCACCGTCACCGCCCCGCGCTGGTCCGCCGGCAATGGCCGGCCACGGACGTAGAGCCCCAGCGGAGCGGGCCGCGCGCCGTCGGCAACCATGGAAAAGGCGATCATGGTGGCCCCCGGCCACTCACCGTCTTCGGGGATCACCAACCTGGCGCCCACAGCATGTGCCTGCCGCAGGTCCGAGCTGGCCAGCCGGTGCAGATCCTGCGGGTCGCGATTGTCTGTCCGCGCCGCCACCAGCCGACCGATGCTAGCCGGCGTGGCGCCGGTACAGATCCGATGCCAGGCCTCAACAGGGCCGCGCTGCGCGACGAAGTGCGCCAACACCGGCGCGGCCGGCTCGGCGACCCGCAGCAGGCCGGCCCTGGCGATCCGAAGCTGGGTCAGCGCCGAATCGTCGGAGGCCGGCGGCCCGGTGTCGGCCGAAAGTTCAACGGCTGCAACGGGTATCGGCTCCGGTAGTACCCCGGATACCACTTGTTCACTCACAGGCCCTCCCCGCACCGCAGTGCAAGAGCACGTCCAACATCGAGTCGATTCGGTACGTCACGGCCGGCCAGATCTGCTGATGTCAGCGCCAGTCGCAACACCCTGTCGTAGCCGCGGCCGGTGAGCCGGCCGGCCCGCACGGCCTTTTCCACCAATTCGGTTTCGTGCGGTCCTGCCAACCAGTGCTTACGGACGACCGGGCCAGGGACCTCGGCGTTCAGCCGCCAAGGCGTCGACCTCCACCGGCGCGCTGCTCGGTGCCTGGCCTGCTGCACCCGCTCGGCGATCGGCGCGGACGGCTCCGGCATCTCGGCGCTGCGAGTGAGCGCTGCCGGGTCCAGTGGCGGCAGCTCGACCCGGATGTCCACCCTGTCCAGCAGCGGGCCGGAAAGTCGGCTGAGATATCGGCGCCTGATGCCCGACGGGCAGCTGCAGTCGACGTCCCTGGCGGCGGCGCAGGGACACGGGTTGGCAGCCAGCACCAACTGGAACCGGGCCGGGTACCTGACCGCTCCGCTGGCTCTGGCCAGCATCACCCCGCCGGACTCCAGCGGTTGCCGCAGCCCATCCAGCACGGTCGGTTTGAACTCGGGCGCTTCGTCCATGAACAGCACCCCACGATGGGCAAGGCTGACGCTGCCGGGGCGGATCAGCCCGCTGCCGCCGCCGATGATCGCTGCCAGCGATGCGGTGTGGTGCGGATCCACGAACGGCGGCCTGGTGATCAACGGCATGTCGTCATCCAGGCTGCCGGCCACCGAGTGCACCGCCGTCACCTCCAGGGACTGCTCGGCGTCCAGACCGGGGAGCAGCCCAGGCAGTCTGGTCGCCAGCATCGTCTTGCCGGCTCCGGGCGGACCTATCATTGCCAGGTGATGGCCGCCGGCCGCCGCTACCTCCAGTGCCACCCGGGCCTCCGGTTGGCCGAGCACGTCGGCCATGTCGGCGAATTCGGCCGGCGGCGGCAACCGCACCGGCGGACTCTGCGCCAACCGACCCTGCTGGCCGTTCAGGTGGCCGAGCAGATCGCCGAGCCAGCCGACGCCTCGCACCGTCAACCCCGACAGCACCGCCTCGGTCAGGTTCGCCGCCGGGACCAGTGCATGGGTGCGACCGGCGGCCCTGGCGGCCAGCAACAGCGGTAGCACGCCACGCATCGGCCGGACGGCGCCGTCCAACCCCAGCTCGCCCAGCAGCACGGTGCTGCCGACCCCGTGTGCCGGAACCTGACCAGCCGCCTCCAGCAGAGCCACCGCAAGTGCCAGGTCGAAGCCGGCGCCCTTCTTCGGTAAGGCCGCAGGCGACAGCGCCAGGGTGATGCGCTTGTCCGGCCACTTGTGCCCGGAGTTCAGCACCGCCGCCCGCACCCGATCCCGTGCCTGACACACTGCCGCATCGCCCAGCCCGATCACGGTGGTGCCGGGCAGCCCGCCGGCCAGGTCCGCCTCCACCTGCACCAAGTGCCCGCTGACGCCATCCAGTGCCACCGACCAGGTGCGGGCCAGCGTCATCAGAACGAGCCCGGCAGATAGCTCAGCGTTGGTTCGCCGCCGCGCGGCCACAGCACCGAAATCACGTCGAATTGGGTGGGGCGCCAACCGGTCAGGTGGGCTGACAGCCACACCGTCGCCAGCCGGCGGATACGGCGGCGCTTGCCCCTTGTCACCGATTCGGCAGGCAGTCCATAGCCTTCGCCGCTGCGGGTCTTGACCTCGCAGAAGTAAACCTTGCCGAGACCGTCGGTGGAAATAATATCGAGCTCGCCCTCACGGCACCGCCAATTCCGTTGCAGTACAACAAGACCCAATTCTGTCAGGTAGGCGGCTGCCAGATCCTCGCCGCGTCTGCCGAGCTCCCGTCGCGGATCCTCCGGCCGGTCAATGGTCGTCCGCTCGGCGACGTCCGGGCGCTCTACGACTGCCTTGCGCTTGTCGGTCGGCTGCTCGCCCGTCGACTGCTCGTCCGTCGACTGCTCGTCCGTCGACTGCTGGCCCGTCGACTGCTGGCCCGTCGACTGTTGGCCCGTCGACTGCTGGCCCGTCGACTGCCGGCCCATCGGCTGGTCAGCGTCCTTGGGCTGCCCATCGTCACGCCCCATCGCCACTCCCCATCGCACCCGGCCACCGGCCGGTGACTCGACAGCCGACATGGCCGGCGTCAGGCAAGGGTGGCGGAATCCGCGGAAACCGGACGAGCAGACGTCGCGAAATGTGGATGAATATGGGTGTGTGGACTACTCGATGTTGTCCGGCAGCCGCAGCTCCGGTTTGTCCAGCTCCTCGACGTTGACGTCCTTGAACGTCACCACCCGCACGTTCTTGACGAACCTGGCAGGTCGGTACATATCCCAGACCCAGGCGTCGGACATCCGCACCTCGAAGTACATATCGCCGTCGGGATTGCGTACCTGCAGGTCGACGGCGTTACACAGATAGAAGCGCCGTTCCGTCTCGACCACATACGCGAACTGGCTGACGATGTCCCGATACTCCCGGTACAGCGAGAGCTCCATCTCGGTTTCGTACTGCTCGAGATCCTCTGCGCTCACTGCTCCTCCTCGGACTCGAAACCCACACTTTCGACACACGAACTGTCGAACTCCGCACTGTCGAACTCCGCAGTGTCAAATTCCGCAGTATCGAACTCGACCCCAGCGACGATCGTCCGGTCGGCTTCGTCATCGTCAACACCGTCGATGTCGGCCGGGTCGTCGCCTTCATCATGGCCCACCAGGTGCCAACTCCGGCGGTGCACCTCGCTGGCACCGTAGGTGAGAATCGCCGCCCGATGCTCTGGGGTGGCGTAGCCCTTGTTCACGGCGAAGCCGTAGTGCGGGAAATAGCGGTCGAGCCCCACCAGCAACCGATCGCGTTCGGTTTTGGCCAGCACACTGGCGCCGGCTACGGCGGCGCAGGTCAGGTCGGCTTTGACCTTCAAATGAACCATTGGCAACGCCTCGGGCCGCACCACCGGCTCCGGTTCGACCGGCTCGCCTGACTCGTCGAACAACAAAGGGTCGGGAGGTAGCAGATAGTTGTGTTTGCCGTCGAGCAAGATCGCGTCGACGGGTCCGGTCAGCTGTGCCAGCGCCCTGGCCGCGGCCGCTCGCATCGCCGACATGATGCCGATCGCATCGATCTCGACGGCGCTGGCATGTCCGACTGCGTACTCCCCGACCCAACGCCGCACCGGCACCACCAATCTGTCCCTGGCGGCCGGGGTCATCAACTTGGAGTCCCGCAGTCCCAGCGGCACCCTGCCGATCCGCTCCGTCACCACCACCACGCCAATGGTCACCGGCCCGGCGAGGGCGCCGCGGCCCACCTCGTCCATCGCGGCCAGCCGCAGGCATCCGTCGCGCAGCAGCGTCTTCTCGTGCCGCAGCGTCGGGCGATGCAGAAACGCGTTGCGGGGCAGGGTTTTTCGGGCAACCGGGCGGTTGTCGGTGATGACCACAGATGTCATCCTCCCTGGTGGTCGATTCCCGGATCGCCCAGGGTGTGCCATCGCGAAATCGGCATGATGATGAAGATCGCCTTGCCGATCACGTCGCCGACGGGTACCGGTCCCTGGCATCGGCTCACCGCACTTCCACCCTGGCAGCCATAGCTTGAGTCCTTGGAGTCGTCGCGGTGGTCACCCATCATCCACAACTGCCCCGACGGGATCTTCACCGGCCCGAAGCATCGTTGCGCCTTCGGCTCCGAACTGCAGTCCTGGACACCAGGGGTGAAGGTCCAGGAGGGACCGCTGCTGTGGACGTACGGCTCGTTCAATGAGATGCCGTCCACCTGCACATTCCCCGAAGCATCACAACACTTCACCGTCTGGCCACCAACGGCGATTACCCGTTTGACGAAATCCATCTCGTTCGGCGGTTCGACGCCCACCACCGATCCGAGGGCTTGGCCGAGCTTGCCCAGCCAGCTGGTCGGCCCGGGAATGTTCGCCTCGGACGCCCAGGCCGGCGGACCCTTGAACACCACGATGTCACCGGGCTTCGGGTCGCGGAAGTCGTAGATCACCTTGTTGACCAGGATCCGGTCGCCACCGGATTCAACGCCGTGCAGGGTGGTCTCCATGGACCCGGACGGCACGTAGTAGACCTTGAACAGAAAGGTCTGGATCAAGAACGTCAGGATGAACGCCGTGACCAGCAGGATCGGCAGCTCGATCCACCATGGTCGCTTCTTGTGCTGCTTGCGGCGCCGTTCCGACTTCTCCCGCCACTCCCGGACAGCGGCGTCGGTGTCGTCAGCCGCTGAATGCGCGTCGCCGGCGGCCGGCGGCACGGTGTTCGTCGCGGCCGGCGGCACCGTGTTCGTCGCGGCCGGCGGCACCGTGTTCGTCGCGACGGTCGGGGTGTCCGCGGCCTCGTCGGCGTGAGTGGCAACGGCGGGCGAGTCATCCTGCGCCGGAGCGGCGCCCGGCGATGGCACCCCCAGCCCTGCGTCCGGGACAAATGACCGCTCGACTGGCTCGTCGCCGACGCGGGCGTGCTGGGGCTCGTTCATCGCTGCACAGGCTACGTGCCCGGTATGAGCGTCGGGTACGTGTTGGCCCGATCAGCGCGCTGTGTCGCGCTTTTCCTTGATCTTGGCGGCCTTACCGCGCAGCTCGCGCAGGTAGTACAGCTTCGCGCGTCGGACGTCGCCGCGCGTCACCAGCTCAATCTTGTCCAGGTTCGGCGAGTGCACCGGAAAGGTCCGCTCGACGCCGACGCCGAAGCTGACCTTGCGAACCGTGAAGGTTTCACGGACGCCGCCGCCCTGGCGGCGGATTACGTGCCCGGCGAAGACCTGCACCCGGGAGCGGGTGCCCTCGATGACCTTCACGTGCACCTTCACGGAGTCACCGGGGCGGAAGTCCGGGATATCGGACCGCAGCTGGGCTGCATCAAGGGCGTCAAGGGTGTTCATGAGTACTTCCTCTAGGTTCTGCGTCATACAGCTCGGTCGGTCGCGCCCGGCCCAGGATGGGCCGCGCGGCACGGAGCGCCGGCGACGACCTATCACATCAGGGCCAGGCGGCGGATCCGGAACTTCGGGTTCTTGCCGATCCGTGGCCGGTGTTCCGGCGATCGACAGCCTCCAGTTTGCCATTCTCCGGTGCGATCGCGAAATCGTCCCGGATGTCGTCCTCGGAGTGCGGCCAGTCGGGTGAACTGTGCGCGAAACTCTTGACGATCGGCTACTAAACCGGTTTAGATGCGGCATGAAGACAATCGGTGCTGCCCTACTGGCAGCTGCACTGGTAACGGGCATGCTGTCCACGCCGAGCGCAACGCCGGCGGTAACGGCAGCGGCGCATCATCAGTCGGCGCCGCTCACCAACCTCGCCCACCTCGACTTCCTCACCGCTAGCGTCGCCGTGCCGGCGACCGCGGCGCACAGCACCTACCGGCTGGCCGACCAACCGAAGGTCGGCGTGCTGTGGGTGTACGCGGATCCGCGGGCCGGGGGCACCTTCCAGCGAATCGGCGGCGGTGCCTACCACGCCCAGACCAATACCTACGGGCAGGGCGCCTACGACGCCGACGACATCGCCAGGGCGGCCGTTGTGTACCTGCGGCAGTGGAAAGCGACCGGCAGCACACACGCGAAAGAGCAGGCGTACCAGCAACTTCGAGGCCTGTCCTACCTTCAGACGTTGACCGGCCCGAAGGCCGGTGAGGTGGTGCTGTGGATGCAACCGGACGGCTCCCTCAACCCCACCCCGACGCCGGCTGACTCCCCCAACCCGTCAGATTCCGATCAGTCGTACTGGCTGGCCCGCACGTTGTGGGCGCTGGGCGAGGGCTATGCCGCCTTCAGGCATTCGGACCCCGCCTTCGCATCCTTCCTTGCTGCCCGCATGCAGCTGTCGGTGTCGGCCCTCAACCGCGACACCCTCGACAAGTACAGGCACTACCAGACCATCCACGGGACCAAGGTGCCGAGCTGGTTGATCGTCGACGGCGCCGACGCCTCCTCCGAGGCGATGCTGGGGTTGGCTGCCTACGTCTCAGCCGCTGGGCCCGAGTCCAGTACCGCAAAGGTGGCCCTGCGCAAGCTGTCCGACGGTGTCGCCAAGATGTCGGCGGGCTCCACCACGTCCTGGCCGTACCGGGCGGTTCTTCCCTGGGCACTGTCCCGCTCCGACTGGCACGCCTGGGGGTCACAAATGGGCGCCGGACTGGCTGCCGCATCGACGGCGCTGGGCAACAAGTCGTTGCTGAAGCCCGCCATCGGTGACGCCGCCGGCTTCACCCCGCAGCTTCTGACCTCCACCGCAGCCGTCAACGGTCTGCTGCCCTCGCCCATCGACAAAACCCAGATCGCTTACGGCGCCGACGCCAGAGTGGAAACACTGCTGGGCGTCGGTACCGCCAGCCGCCGCTCGGGCATCCGCGAACTGGCCGGAATCGCGGCCGGCTGGTTCTTCGGGGCCAACACTGCCGGGGCGCCCGTCTACAACCCGGCAACGGGTGTCACATTCGACGGCGTGCAGCCAGACGGCACCGTCAATCAGGGCTCCGGCGCCGAGTCCACCATCCACGGCCTGCTCGCCATGCAGGTACTCGACGCGCATCCCGACCTGGCGGCCCTTGCCCGCGCGTCGGCAACCGTGTCGGTGCGCGACGGACTGACCGTTGTCGAAGCAGAATCTGGAACGCTCACCGGCAATGCCGTTGTGGCGCAACCGGAGTCCTCCTGGACGGGTGAATCGCAGTGGAGCGGATCGCTGGTGGCAGCTGGTGCCGGCAGCACGGTGCGTTGGTCGCTGCCGTCGGCCGGCCAGCCGCGGCTGGTGCAACCGGTGGTCGAACTGGTGCGAGGTTCCACCGCCCGAACAGCTTTCAGCCTGGGCAGGCACGCCACCTCGACCCTGCGATACGGCAAGGTCGGCGCGCAGGGCAATGCCCCAGCTGCCGGCATGCTGGTGCCGGTTGATCTTTCGTTGACGGCGCCGGCAGCTGCCACCACTGTCACCGCGAGGACCATCGGCGGGACGGGGCGGATCGACAACCTGCTGGTGATGCCGCAGGTCGCGTCGCTGGTAGCGGCCGGCAACGGCGGTGCGACGGCCCTGCTGACCAGCAAGGCGCGCTGCACGCAGCTCAGGCCGGTTGCACTTGCCGGGACCGGCCGGGCGACGGTCAAGAGCTACGACCGCAACGGCAGGCTACTGCGGACCCGCGAGGTAAGCGGCAGCAGCATTTCCGCCGTGGTGGCACCGGGCGGCTTCACCATCGTGAGCCGCTGACGAGTACAGAGCCCC
>JALYXB010000006.1 GCA_030947305.1 Actinomycetota bacterium
GGTCTGAACACTCACCGGACCATCGGCAGAGGCGGCCGACCCCGAGCGGTCGTCGTTGGCGCGCACCCCGGCGCCCGCGATCACCGACCCGACTACCAGCACGCAGGCCACCATCACACCGGCTGCCGCGGAGCGGTTTCGCTGGCGAAGTGCCCGCCGCCGGCCGAGCACCTCACGCCGGACGACGGTGAGGTCGGGCAGCAGCGACTCGTCGTCGTGCAGCGCCCGGCGAATGTCCGCCTCGTCGGCCGGCTCGTTCGTGTCCATGGGAACGTGGAACATGCCGCTCACCGCTCCCCTGCCGACGGCGCGACACCGATCGCCGACTCGCGCAGCCCGGCAAGGGCGCGCGAGATCAGGGTCCGGACCGCACCGGCGGTGGCGCCGAGCTCGATACCAATGGCGGCATCGTCGAGGCCGAGGTAGTACCGCAGCACCACAGCAGCCCGTTGCCGCGCCGGAAGTCGCTCGAGCATCCGATGGATCTGATCGCGGTCCACCACCCTGCTGGTGGCATCGGGTCCGATCCCGTCCAGCACGCTGGCGTCCGCCGTCGGCTGGGTACGGCGGCGCGCCTCCCGGCGCCGGTCGGACAGGAAGGTGCTGACAACGATCCGGCGCACGTAGGCCGTCGGGTACTCCATCGCGCCGATCTGCAACCAGCGGTGGGACGCGACCAGCAGTGCATCGGTGAGCACGTCATGGGCGAGTTGCCGGTCACCCGTGAGCACGGCGGCGAAGCGGCCGAGCGCCGGCAGCTCGGCGGACAGGAACACCTCGAAGTCCACCGTGGTCACCTCCGCTCCCGATCCAGCTGGATCATTACACCCGACGGTCGGTCTCCTTGCGGACGCTACCGGTGAGTAATAAAGTCGTGGTTACTCGTCAGTAACTTAGTCGGAGATGCCCATGAGTCACTATCGTCCGAACGTCCGCGATCTCGAGTTCAATCTCTTCGAGGTCTTCGACGCCGGCAAGCGACTCGGCACCGATCCGTTCGCCGAGATGGATGTGCAGACAGCCCGCGGCGTCCTCGCCGAACTGGCGACGCTGGCCACCGGCCCGTTTTCCGACTCCTTCGTCGATGGCGATCGGAACCCGCCCACCTTCGACCCGCTGACGCACAGCGTGCATGTCACCGAGTCGTTCAAGAAGTCCTTCGCCACCATGATGGAAGGTGACTGGTGGCGGCTCGAGCTGCCGATCGAGGTGGGCGGTTACGGGGCGCCGGCATCGCTGCGCTGGGCGGCGGCCGAGCTGATCCTGGGCGCGAACCCCGCGCTGTTCATGTTCGGCGGCGGCCCCAACTTCGGCAACATGCTGTATCAATTGGGCACCGAGGACCAGCGCAAGCTGGCCATGTTCATGATCAACAAGCAGTGGGGCTCTTCGATGGTGCTCACCGAGCCGGACGCCGGCTCGGACGTCGGCGCCGGGCGCACCAAGGCGATCAAGCAGAAGGACGGTAGCTGGCACCTCGAGGGGGTCAAGCGGTTCATCACCTCTGCCGACCAGGACATGACCGAGAACATCGTGCACCTGGTGTTGGCCAGGCCAGAGGGTGACGGTATCCAGAGCCTGCCGGGCACCAAGGGGCTGAGCCTGTTCGCGGTGCCGAAATTCCATGTCGACCTCGACACCGGTGAACTGGGCGGGCGGAACGGCGCTTTCGTCACCGGCCTCGAACACAAAATGGGGCTGAAGGTTTCGGCCACCTGCGAGCTGACCTTCGGCCTGCACGGCACACCGGCCGTCGGCAGCCTGGTGGGTGACGTGCACGACGGCATCGCGCAGATGTTCCGAGTGATCGAGTACGCCAGGATGATGGTCGGTACCAAGGCGATCGCCACCCTGTCGACCGGCTACCTCAATGCCCTCGACTACGCCAAGCAGCGGGTGCAGGGCGCCGACCTCACCCGCAACGCCGACAAGACGGCGCCGCGGGTGACGATCATTCATCATCCGGACGTGCGGCGTATCCTGATGCGGCAGAAGGCGTATGCCGAAGGATTGCGGGCCGTCTACTTCTACACCGCCGATCAGCAGGACCGCATCGCCCAGGGCTCGGTCTCCGATGCCGGCGGGGAGGCCGTCGTGCTGGCCAAGCGGATCAACGACCTGATGTTGCCGGTGGTCAAGGGTGTCGGGTCCGAGCGCGCTTACGAGAATCTGGCGTTGTCGCTGCAGACCTTCGGTGGCTCCGGCTACACCCAGGACTACCCGGTCGAGCAGTACCTCCGCGATGCCAAGATCGACACGCTGTACGAGGGCACCACCGCGATCCAGGCGCAGGACTTCTTCTTCCGCAAGATCGTCAAGGACGACCGGACAGCGCTGGGCGCCATCACAACCGAGATTTCCGCCTTTGTGGAGACGGCCGGATCGAGGGCGAATGACGGCCGACTCAAGAATGAGATCGCCCTGCTGGCAACGGCTCTCGATGACGTGCAGGCGATGGTCGGCACGCTGATCGGCTACACGAGGGCCGCGGCCACCGACCCGTCCAGTCTGTACAAGGTCGGCGAGCACGCGGTCGCCCTGCTGATGAGCGTCGGGGACCTGATGATCGGCTATCTGCTGTTGCGGCAGGCGATGGTGGCGCAGGCCGCCCTCGACACCGCAGGCACCGGGAGCGTGGCGTTGTCGGCCAAGGACACCGAGTTTTACACCGGGAAGCTGGCCGTCGCCAGCTGGTTCTCCCGCAACATGTTGCCGGAGCTTACTTCTCGCCGATCCATCGTCGAGGCGGCCGACAACTCGCTGATGCAGGTTCCCGAGTCGTCGTTCTGATCTCAGCGCCCGGTTGGCAGGTGCTCACCGCCGGTCGCCAGCGCCAATGCGGCCAATTCGGCCGCTCCGACCAGCGGCGCATCGGTACCGAGCGCCGCCGGCCGGAACGGGATGTTGCGCAGCGGTTCGAGCACGGCAGCGGCGAATTCGGCGCGGGCGGCCTCGAGGAACGCCGGCCCGATCTGCGCCACCCCGCCGCCGATCACCACGCCGTCAACATCAACGGCGGTCGCCAGCCCGGCCAGCGCTCTGCCCAGCACACCAGCGGCATCGATGATGGTCGCGGTGGCGACCACGTCGCCGGCCCGCATCCGCTCGGCCACCTGCTGCAGCTGCAGCTCGGGCGATCCGGTTCGTATGCTGTATTCGGCGGCGATGGCCGGACCCGCGACGACGGCCTCCAGATGGTCGAACCGCCCGCAGCCGCACGGCAACGCGCCGCGGCCGGGTACCAATAGATGGGCGATCTCGCCGGTGGTTCCGTGGCCGCCGTGAACGATGTGGCCGCCGAACACCAGCCCGCCGCCGACTCCGGTGCCCAACGAAGCGACTAGCAACCTGTCCAGATCGGCTCCGGCACCGCGGCGGGCCTCGCCGAGCGCCGTCACCCGCACGTCGTTGTCCACGGCCACCGGCAACCCGGTCGCGGCCCGTACCGGGCCAGCCACATCGGTACCACCCCAGCCGGGCAACGTGTCGCCGTCCTGCAGCACCATCCCGCTACGGCTGTCGATGACGCCCTTGGCTCCCAGGCCGATGGCATCGATCCGGTGCGAGCGTCTGATCTCCGCGATCAGGTCAACGATCTCGGCCATCACATCGGCGCCGCTGCCGGTGCGGGGAGTGGCCCGCCGGAACCTGCCGACGATGCATCCGTCGGTGTCGACGACGCCAGCTGCGATCTTGGTACCGCCAATATCTATCCCGAGCCGGCTCACGGGGGCTAAACCTACCGGGGCACAATCGGCACATGCGCACCTGGCTCACCGAGCAGTTCGACCTGTCCGTACCCGTCGTCAGCGCCCCGATGGCCGGTGTCTCCGGGGGAGCGCTGGCCGCCGCTGTCAGCAGGGCGGGTGGGCTCGGCATGATCGGTGTTCGGCCGAGCGCCTCCGAGAGCTGGCTGGCCGAGCAGATCGAGATGGTGAAAGTTCTCGGCCGCCCCTACGGCATCGGACTGACGGCGTGGGGTATCGACGAGGACGATCCGCTGCTGGGGCTGACCATCGCCGCCAGACCGGCGATGGTGGCGATCAGCTTCGGCGACGTCACCGAGTACGTGGCGCCGCTGCATGATGCCGGCATCGTGGTCGCCACCCAGGCCGGCAATCTGGATGAGGCGCTGGCCGCCGACGCCGTCGGGGTCGACGTGATTGTCGCCCGCGGCAGTGAGGGCGGTGGCCACGGCCGCAACGAGGTGGCGACTCTGCCGCTGTTGCAGGAGGTGCTGGAGGCGCTGGACACCCCGGTGCTGGCGGCCGGCGGTATCGGTACCAGGCGTGGACTGGCGGCGGTGCTGGCGGCCGGCGCCGAGGGCGGCTGGGTCGGCACCGCGTTCATGACGTGCAAGGAGGCGGACACCTCGGCCGAATCGCGGCAGGCCGTGCTGGAGGCGAGCACCGCCGACACCGTCTACTCCCGGGTGTTCGACCTGGCCCTTGGCCTTGGCTGGCCACCGGAATACGGTGGCAGGTCGCTGGTCAACGAGGTGACGAGGACCTGGGCGGGCCGGGAGGACGAGCTGGACCGCGGTGGTCCTGCGGTGGTCGCGCTGGGCGACCAGGTGCGCTCGGCGCGAGCAGTCGGCGACGTCGCCTTCTCCGCGGTGTATGCGGGCCAGACCGCCGGCTTGGTGGAAACGTCGAGGCCGGCAGCCGAGGTGGTCGCCGAGTTCGGCAGGGTGGCGGAGCTGTTCCGTCGGTTGATGTGAGCGCGGAGTCAACAATCGACATAAGAACCAACAACGGTCCGGACATGAAATGACCCCGAGCCGCTACCAGGTCGGGGTCCGGTAGCGATCCGGGGTCGCTCTGTTTATCGGCCATCGGGCCGAATTCGTTACAGGATTCTTCGAGAATTCATGATCGGGTCAGCGCATGAAGTTCTGGCGCTGGGCAATGATGAGAATCTCGTCCCGCATCGCGGGGGATGCGCTGTCGAGCACCCGGCTCAGGGCGCGCTCGTTGCGGCTGATCTCACGGTGGTGACGAATGACCTTCGCGAGGCGACTCATGGCAATTCCGTCCTTCTGACAACTCATGACGTTCCGGTAGTTCCTGGCTGGAACCGTGTCGATCGGCGGCGTCACTGGGTATGACGTCCACGGTACCGATTTTGTTCCTGCCATACCGGCGAAACGCCGGTGAACTCGATCACAGGCCGGAGATCCTCCGGCGCCTAGCCGCATTCAGGCTCCGATTCGCCGGTCCAGCTCGGCCTGTCATTTGGCCAGGGACGGAAGAGTGAGCCGGCGGCGGGTCGGGGGCCGCCGC
>JALYXB010000007.1 GCA_030947305.1 Actinomycetota bacterium
GTCAACGACTCAACGGCGCTGCACTGGTGACGGCATCGAACGCCGCCAAGAAGGCAGCACCGACCTTCGGCGCTTTCATGGTCGGTCAGGCGTCCCTGTGCAGCAGCTGGCCACCCGCGACCACGGCGCTGGCCAGGCTGACCGCCAAGGGCGCCCCACCGATCTTGGTGTCCGGCGCGGTTGACGATCCGATCGCTCCCTATGTGGGCGTCAAGGCGGTCGTTTCGCAGCTGGCCTCAGCGTCGCTGATCAGCTGGCAGTCGGGCACTCACGGCGCCTTCCCGGCCAGCAGTTGCGTCAGCACGGCGGTGCTGGCCTACCTCACCAAGGGCACCAGGCCGGCGACGGATGCGCTCTGCCCGCCGTGACGCGAGAAGCTCGACGGCGAGAATCCGGCGCGCCATGTCGAGCGACCGTCGGTGCGCGCCCGTAGGGTCCATTTCATGACAGCGCCGGTCACCGCCCCCATCCCCGGGGAATTTCTGCTTGCCGTAGCCGGGCTCGATTCCGTTGTGCCGCGGCGGGAGATCCAGCTGGAACCGCTGCCGGCGCCGGCCAGGCTGGCGCCCTACTCGCATGCCATCGCCGCCAACGTGTACTCGCCCAGCGACGACGAGATCGGCTCGGGGCGATTGGTGCTGTTACACGATCCGGAGGGCGTCGAGGCCTGGGCCGGCACCCTGCGCGTGGTGATCTTCGCGACATGCGAACTCGAGCCAGAACTCGCCGGCGATCCGCTACTGCCCGAGGTGGCCTGGAGTTGGCTGGTCGAAGCGCTGGCCGCTACCGAGCACACGGCGCTGGGCGGCACCGTCACCGCAACCTCGTCAGCCAGGTTCGGCGACATTTCCGGCCCGCAGCACGCCGACGACCTGGAAATACGGGCCTCCTGGACCCCCAGCAGCGCCGATACGGCGCCGCATGTCAGCGCGTTCCTCCAACTGCTGTCCACCGCTACCGGCCTACCACCGGAAGGCGTTTCCGCCATTCGGGTCGGTCGTCGCTCGAATGCTTGAGCGTGTAGTGACGCAAGTCCGGTAATCCCGGTCCCGGTGCTTGACCGACGGGAGCCATGTCGGTGACAATGGCGGGAAGTGATCATCCGAATGCGAATGCCGCACGATCGCCGTGCAACTCCACCGATCGACACCCGGTGTTGGCGGCCCGAAATCCGGCGCTCAATTTCCTGGGCAACTCAAGGGCATGCCGGACATTGAAGGGAGTGACAGGTGGATACGACGGTGCGAGTGGACGGCGCTACATCATCCAGGCCCAACTCGCCGTTGGCGTCGCCTGGCGTCGGATCGATCCCGCGGCCGCGCACTCCGGTCGATGCCGTTGACAGCAGCCAGCCCGCGTTCCGGGCGTTGGTCGCCGACCCCGATGTTGCCTCCCGGGAAGCATTGGCCAGCGCATTGCAGAGCGGCGGCATCGGAACCGTCGATCAAGTCGGTGACGCGGCAGCAACCGCAGACCTGCTAGCCGCCGCGCCTGCTGGCGACCTGTTGCTGCTGAGCCTGGCATTCGGCCCTACCGCGTCTGGGCTCATCGCCAGTGCCAAGCAGGCCGGCTGGTCCCGAGTAGTCGCGATCGCCCCGGCCGCCGAAATCGGGCCGGTGATCGACGCCGTTGGCGCCGGTGTGCACGGCGTGCTGATCGGCCGTCGCGCCAATCCGGCAGCAGCGAACCTGCCGACCACCATCCGCGACCTGTCAGCCCGCGAGATCGAGGTGCTGCGGCTGGTCGCCGAAGGTCGATCCAACAAGTGGATCGGCGAACGGCTGTCGCTGTCTGCGCTCACGGTCAAAAGTCATCTGGCCAGGATCGGCCGCAAGCTCGCCACCGGCGACCGCGCTCACATGGTGGCACTAGCCCTGCGGGCCGGAGTCATCTCCTGAATCCAGTGTCGTCCTCCGCTCAGTCCCCGTCCGAGGGCACTGGGCCTGACGACCTACCGATGCCATTGTTGGCTCCCGCCAACGGGTTTGACGGTCCGCTTACCGATCCGATCGATGTTCAACAATTGGCGACCACACTTGCGACCGGCAGCGGACCGGTGGCACTGGATGCCGAGCGAGCGTCCGGCTATCGCTATTCGCAGCGCGCCTACCTGGTTCAGCTCCGGCGGAGCGACATCGGGACGGTGCTTCTGGATCCGATCGCTCTTGGCGACCTGCGGATTCTCGACCCGGCACTGGCACCGGCCGAGTGGGTGCTGCACGCCGCAGGCCAAGACCTACCATGCCTGGCCGAGATCGGCATCCGACCACGGACGCTGTTCGATACCGAATTGGCCGGCAGATTGGCCGGGCTGCCCAGGGTGGGGCTCGGCCCGCTGGTCGAGCAGATGCTGGGCCTGACGCTGCAGAAGGGACACGGTGCCGACGACTGGTCCAAGCGGCCACTGCCGGATTCCTGGCTGGTCTACGCGGCCCTGGATGTCGAGGTGCTGGTCGAGCTGCGCGATGCGATGGAGGAGCTGCTGCGGCAGCAGGGCAAGCTCGACTGGGCCTGGCAGGAGTTCGCCGCGCTGACGGCGGCTCCCAACCCTCCGCCGCGGAGCGATCCATGGCGCCGCACGTCTGGAATGCACAAGATTAGTGATCGGCGTGGGTTGGCCATTGTCCGCGAGCTCTGGACCGAGCGAGACAGGATCGCCCGACGTCGGGACATCGCGCCGCACCGCATCCTGCCCGACACCGCGATCTCGGACGCGGCAGCCGCTCGGCCGACCACCGTCGCCGAGCTGACCAGACTTCCGGTCTTCGGCGGCCGTACCCAACGCCGACAGGCCGGCATCTGGATTGCGGCCATCGCCAGGGCTGCCGTCTGCCCTGACGGCGATCTGCCGTCGCTGCAGCTGCCGGTCGACGGGCCTCCGGCACCCGGCCGGTGGGCATCCAAGGATCCGGTCGCGCACGCCAGGTTGACCGCCGCAAGGACGGGCCTGGCCGAGCTCGCCGAAAAAGTCGGCATGCCGGTCAGTAACCTCATCACCCCCGATCTGGTGCGCCGCATCCTGTGGGAACCGCCGGATCCGTCCGATGTCGCCGACCGGATGAAGGGCGGCGGTGCGCGCGAATGGCAGATAGAACTGACCAGCCCTATCGTGGCCCGCGCTATCAGCGTTGCGCCCGAACAGCCAATCTGACCGGACCATCCGGAAGCCCTCGGCGACTGGTCGATCGCTAAGTTACTGATGAGTAGCATGGCGGTACGCAACGCAAGGAGGCTGACGTGGCAGCGCATCGCACACTGCACGACGTGGTGTTCGTGGAGGGTGTCCGCACCCCGTTCGGCAGGGCAGGCGATAAGGGCCAGTACGCCGAGACGCGTGCCGACGATTTGATGGTCAAGGTGATCCGCGAGCTGGTGCGCCGGCATCCCGAGCTGCCGCCGGAGCGGATCGACGAGGTCGCCGTTGCCGCTGCCAGCCAGACCGGTGACCAGGGCCTGACGATCGGACGCAGCGCCGCGTTGCTGGCCGGCCTGCCGCGCAGCGTGCCTGGCTTCGCCATCGACCGGATGTGTGCCGGTGCGATGACTGCTGTCACCACGGTGGCGTCCGGGATCGCGGTCGGTGCCTACGACGTAGTCATCGCCGGCGGCGTCGAGCACATGGGCCATCACCCCATCGGGGCGGCCGCCGATCCCAACCCGCGTTTCGTCGCCGACCGGTTGGTCGACCCGGACGCACTGAACATGGGTAACACCGCAGAGAACCTGCACGACAAATACCCGCAGCTGACCAAGGACCGCGCTGATGCATATGCCGTTGCGTCCCAGCGCAAGTACGCAGAAGCGTTGGCAGCAGGCAATATTGCGAGAGATCTGATACCGGTAGCCACCCGCTCAGCTGAGCAGGGATGGGGTCTTGCCACCACCGACGAGCCCCCACGGCCGTCCTCCACAATGGCCGGGATGGCAAACCTGAAGACTCCGTTCCGACCGCACGGCCGGGTGACCGCCGGCAACGCATCGCCGCTGACCGACGGCGCCACCGGCTGCCTGCTCGCCTCCGCTGAGGTGGCCGCCGAACTCGGGCTGCCGGTCCGGATGCGGATGGTCGGATTTGCCTTCGCCGGCGTCGACCCGGAAACCATGGGGGAAGGACCGATCCCGGCCACCGAGAAAGCTTTGGCCAAGACAGGTCTGACGATCGAGGAGATCGGCTTGATCGAGATCAACGAGGCGTTCGCCGTTCAGGTGCTCGCCTTCACCGATCATTTCGGGCTGGCCGACGACGACAACCGGGTGAACCAGTACGGCGGCGCGATCGCCATCGGGCACCCACTGGCCTCTTCTGGCGTCCGGTTAATGACTCAGCTCGCCAACCAGTTCGCCGAGCGACCCGACGTCCGCTACGGCCTCACCACCATGTGTGTCGGACTGGGCATGGGCGGCACCGTGATCTGGGAGAACCCGCACTACACCTCAGCAGCTGCCGAGTGAGCGCCCGCACCGACTGGTTGGAAATGCCTGGCGAGATCGTCACCGTCGCGATCACCAGGCTGATTCAGCTGCCCGGCGTTGCCGGCCATGTCGCGCTGATCACCCTGGACAACGGCAAGGATCACACCAGACCGAGCACCATCGGGCCGGCCGGGCTGCGCAGCCTCGACGCCGCACTGGATACGGCGTTCGCGGCCGAGCCGGCCGCGATCGCCGTCACCGGCAAGCCGTTCGTCTTCACCGTCGGCGCCGATCTCGGCGCCATCGGACTGCTGCCTCACCGCGAGGCAGCCAAGGCGATCGGCCGGCTCGGGCACGCGGTGTTCCGCCGACTGCGGGACTCGACCATCCCGACCTTCGCCTTCGTCAACGGCGCCGCACTCGGCGGCGGCGTCGAGATCGCCTTGCACTGCCAGTATCGGACGCTGGCTTCCAACGCCGCGATGATGGCGCTGCCGGAATGCTTCCTGGGGATTCTGCCCGGCTGGGGTGGCACCCAGCTGCTGCCCAGGATCGCCGGCCCTGACAACGCCGTTTCGGTGATCATCGACAACGCATTGAACCAGAACCGGATGATGAAGCCCAAGGACGCGCTGCAGCTGGGCGTCGTCGACGTGGTGCTGGATGCGGCCGACTACCTCGAGCAGTCGCTGCGTTGGCTCGCCGGGGTGCTCGACGGCTCGATCACCGTGCAGCGCAACGACTATGACGAGGCCGCCTATGCGGCGGCACTCGAGCGCGGGACGATGATCGCCGACATGCGCACCAATGGGGCCGCACCGGCCGCCTACCGCGCACTCGACCTGATCGGCAAGTCCAGAACCATGGACCTGGCCGACGGTTTCGCCGCCGAAGATGACGCGTTGGCCGACCTCATCACATCGCAGGAATTCAGAGCCGGCCTGTACGCTTTCGACTTGACCAGGCGCCGAGCCGGTAAACCC
>JALYXB010000008.1 GCA_030947305.1 Actinomycetota bacterium
CGGGGAAGACGAATCCGTCGAACTGGATCTCGACCACCGGCCGGTACCCGCGAAGGGCCAAACCGACTGCGGTACCAATGATTCCGGACTCAGCCAGCGGCGTGTCCAGCACCCGGTGTTCGCCGAAGTCCTTCTGCAGTCCGTCGGTGATGCGGAATACCCCGCCAAGTTTGCCGACGTCCTCCCCCATCATCAATACCTTATTGTCAGCATCCATCGAGGCCCGCAGTCCCAGGTTGAGGGCCTTGGCCAGCGTCACGTTGTCGGCCATCAGTGAGCCCCTTCGAACCCGGCGAGGTAGTCAACGAATTCCGCGTGTTGTTGCTCGACCTCCGGATGCCGGTCGGTGAAGACGTTGCTGAACATCCGGTCGGTTCCCGGCACCTCCATCGCCACCGCGAACGCCCTGAACCGTTCGGCCAACGCATCGGCCTCGGCCTGCACCGAGTCGAAGAAAGCCTGATCTGCCAAGCCCTCTCGGGCCAGGTGAACGCGCACCCGCTCGATCGGGTCGAGCAGTTTCCAGTGCTCGGTCTCGTCGGCAAGCCGGTAGCGGGTGGGGTCGTCGGAGGTGGTGTGAGCATCCATCCGGTAGGTGAATGCCTCGATCATCACCGGGCCGTTACCGGTACGACACTCGTCCATCGCCCATTTCGTGACCGCCAGACAGGCCAACACATCGTTGCCGTCCACCCGGAAACCAGGCATCCCGTAGCCCGCTGCGCGCCGATAGAGCGGCAGCCGGGTCGTCTTGCTGACCGGCTCGGAGATGGCCCACTGGTTGTTCTGGCAGTAGAACACGACCGGCGAGTCGTAGGCGGTGGCGAACACCATCGCCTCGTGGATGTCGCCCTGAGCGGTGGCGCCGTCACCGAAGAAACAGATGGTCGCCTCCCCGGTTTCCGGGTCCCCGACCTTGCCGTCAAATGCTTGACCCATTGCGTAGCCGGCAGCATTCAGCGCCTGGTTGCCGATGACGATCGTGTAGTCGTGGAAACGCTTCTCCCTCGGGTTCCAACCGGAGTGGTCGGTGCCGCGGAAGATGCCGAGCAAATCGGTCGGATCGACACCGCGGCACCAGGCGATGCCGTGCTCGCGGTAGCTGGGGAAGGCGAAATCCTGTTCCCGCAGCGCCCGGCCGGCGCCGATCTGGGCGGCCTCTTGGCCGAGCAGCGGCACCCAGATGGACAGCTGACCCTGCCGCTGCAGTGCGTTGCCCTCGCGGTCGAAACGCCGGACCAACACCATGTCGCGGTACAGGCCTTGCAGCATCTGGGAGTTCACATCGAGCGGAAAATCGGCGTGCGGGCTGAGAACACCCTCCGGCGACAGGATCTGAATCAGATCGACTCCCTGGGAGGTGGCTCGAAGGCCGCGCGCTACCTCGTCCGGCGACGGCGACGTCGTGTCGGGGGATCGGTCGACCCACTGCTCGGGAGCCATGCGGTTCTCCTCATGTTCTCGCCGCGCTGCCGGGATCGCCGTCGGCGCTGACGGGGTGGTGGAACCGGGGTATCGGTCCAGACCACATCCTGACACAGGAATTGGGGTGGCTGGTGTGTGCTACTTCCGACCGTCGGAAGGCGAAGTACCGTCGGGGAATGTCGCTGTATGGCCGAACCGCCGACCGAACGACAACCTGGGATCCAGGCCGGTACGGCCGGTTCCCCGGCCACCGGTCCCGGCCGTTCTTCGACTTGGTGAACCGGATCGACGCTGCCGATCCTGCCCTGGTGGTGGATCTGGGCTGCGGCAGTGGCGAGCTCACCGCCTCCCTCGCCGACCGCTGGCCAGATGCGCAGGTGCTGGGCGTCGACAACTCGGCCTCGATGCTCGAAGCTGCAACAGCGCATGCGTCCGACAGGGTGAGCTTCACCTCGGGCGATCTCTCGTCCTATCTGCCCGATCCGGCCGCCGACGTGGTCGTTTCGAATGCCGCCTACCAATGGGTCGACGGCGGTTCGGCGATGTTGTCCGCCATCGCTGCTCAGCTACCTGCCGGTGGCTGGTTGGCCGTCCAGGTACCTGGAAACTTCCAGGCGCCCTCGCACCGAGCCATCGGGGAGTTGCTGGCCACGCAGCGTTGGCAGCAGGCGACCGGGGGCCTGCGGCTGCGTGAGGACCCGGTACTGGAGCCCGATGGATATGTCGAGTTGTTCACTGCCGCCGGCTTGACGCCGGACGTGTGGGAGACCACCTACTCGCAGCTGCTGCCCGGTACAGATCCGGTGCTCGAGTGGGTGAAGGGGACGGCCTTGCGACCGGTGCTGACGGCGATGGCTGCCGATCAGCGCGAGGCGTTCCTCATCGAGCTCTCGCTGCGGCTGCGCGCCGCCTACCCGCCGCGGCCTTACGGCACCGTCTTCGCCTTTCGGCGGATCTTCGCCATCGGGCATCGACCCGGCTGACGTTCCCACGGGAAGTCGGTCAGAACGCGGCGATGGACGCTGGGGCTCGTTCGGCCCTCGCCAGCGCCCTGATGAGTGCCGGCTGGCCGTGAGTTTCGGTCGCCACGGTCGTCATCAGCTCGAGCACCGGCCCGAAGATGGCGGCTGGGAACTCCGGCGTCGACAACCCGACACTGACTGCAAGATCGTCGCTGTGGATGACGATCTCCAGCATCCTGGTAAGGAGAAAGTCGTTGCGGTGCAATGACCATTCCTGCCAGGGGATCCCCACCGGGTCCTGGGCGGCTTGCTTCTCGAAGACGGCGCGGACGCCGACCAACGCGGCTGCCGTGCGTTCTTCCAGCGCTGCCACTCCCTCGGCAGCCTCAGCGTCGTCGTTGCTGCGGTCGTTGGCCGGGTCGTCCAACTCCTTGACGGTGACCCAGGCCGCCCGCTGGTAGTGATCGCGGGCACTGGGCAGCAGCGGCAACGATGTCGGTCGCGGCAACAACTCATTCGCCCGGACGATCTGCCTTCCTAAGTGGCAGGCAAGCGCCCCGACACTCATCCTGGCGAGCGCGCTGGGGTCATTCCATTGCTCGGCCACCGCCGGCCGGCGCACCAGCTCGGCGGCGATCTGCGCGGCGTGCAGGAACGCGTTGTCGTGTTGGTCGATCATCGACCCATCCTGGCAGGCAGCGGCCGATGATCGATCTCGCCCAACGGTTCCCGCTCGTGCATGCGACCCACCGAAGCCCGCCGCACCCTGCGCAGCGTCGCCGATGACGAACAACTCCAGGTCCGACGCCGACTCGACGCCATCACCGACCGCGACTGGAACTGGACCGACCAGCAAGCGGAGCGCAACTGACCCCTCTGGCGCGGCGAAACCTTCGACCTCGGCTACATCGTCGCCGCCCTGCTCACCCGGCTCATTCAGCCGGCCGCCTGACCTGGTCCGCCACTACGATCAAGGGCGTGGAACTGGAACATCAATTCGACCTGCCCGTCGGCATTGACAAGGCCTGGGCGACGCTTCTCGACATCAAGACGGTCGGCTCGTGCTTCCCCGGCGCCCACCTGGACAGCGTCAACGGGGACGAGTTCGCCGGATCGGTGAAGTTGAAGGCCGGCCCGGTGACGCTAACCTACAAGGGCAGCGCGAAGATCGTCGACCGCAACGACCGGGCGCACGCGGCCAGCATCCAGGCGACCGGCACCGAGGGTTCGGCGTCCACCGCGGCGATGCTGGTAACGGCCACCGCGACCGAGCTGGCCACCAACAGGACACGGGTCGACCTGGTGACCACCCTGTCGCTCACCGGGCGGCCGGCCCAGTTCAGCCGGGCAATGATGGTCGAGGTCGGCAACCGGCTGATCAGCCAGTTCGCCGATTGCGTGTCCAGCAAGCTGGTCGGCAGGGCGGCCGGCGGCGCGCAGCTGATCGACGTGGAGAACCCCGACGAGATCGCTGCGGCGCGGGAGGCGGCGATCACCGGCCACACCGCTGCCGCCCGGCCCGCATCGCGGACAATTCAGCGAATTGGCTCCGGCCGTGAATTGGCTCTGGCCGGCGCACCGGCATCGTCGCTGCTGACCAAGATCATTCCCGCCGCGCTTGCCGTGCTCGCGGTGATCCTGTTACGCAGAGCGAGCAACGCCCGCCACCAAGCCGACGCTGACCCGTCGGGGTGAGTCAGCCGTCAGCGAACACCGGCCCGACAACCTGCCCAGACGGCCCGATCGCTTCTACCGTCGGTGCATGAGCGCTAGCGAAGAACCGGCGACCGTCATCCCATTGCGCCAGCCAATCGAACTAGAACCTCTGTGGCGGGAGCTGGCCGGCGGCGTCCTGCGCCAGGAGCGCACCAGGCAGGGCCGCACGCTCAGCGATGTTGCCGAACGGGCGGGGATCTCCCCGCAGTACCTCTCGGAGGTCGAGCGCGGCCGCAAAGAGCCGTCGTCGGAGATGCTGTCGTCCATCTGTGGCGCGCTCGGGCTAACGCTGTCCGAGCTGTTGGCCGGTGGGCACTCGCAGATCATCCGGCTCGGCCTGTCCTCTTCACTTGCCACCACTACGTGGCTGCGGAGCAGGACGCCCGGGCCGCTGCTGATGGCTGTATAGGTGTGACACCTACGCGCCCATCCACATCGGCCAACGTCATCAGCGACCCCGCGGGGGCCATGCCATGGTCGACGTCGTCGGGCACCAGCCGAAGGGTCAGGCGGCCCGGCCTACTGTCTTGCGCGGCTTGGTGATCCGATCCGCGAGCCCGTAGTCGACAGCCTGCGCAGCGGTGAAGATCTTGTCTCGCTCGGTGTCGGCGAGCAGTGTCGCAATGCTCTGCCCAGTGTGCAGGCTGAGTACCTCATTCATCTGCGCCCGCACCCGCAGCACCTCCTTGGTGTGCAGCGTCAGATCCGAAATGGTGCCCTGCCCACCGATAGACGGCTGGTGCAACAGCACGCTGGCGTGCGGCAGCAGGGTGCGCCGGCCCTCACCGCCGGCTGCCAGCAACACCGCAGCTCCGGAGGCAGCCTGCCCCACGCAAGTGGTCGCGACCGGAGCCTGCACGAACTGCATGGTGTCATAAATGGCCATGGTGGCCGACATCGAGCCGCCGGGGGAGTTCAGGCACAGGCTTATCTCCTGGTCGGGAGTCTCGGCGTCCAGGTACAGCAACTGCGCCACCACCACATTGGCAACGTCGTCATCGATCTCGGTGCCGAGATAGATCAACCGCTCGGACAGCAACCGGGAGTAGACATCGACGATACGTTCCCCGGATGCCGTCTTCTCCACCACGCTGGGGATCGAATAGTTCATGGTCAGTATCCCAATCCTGAGTTGCGACCCTGTGGCCGAATCTCCTCCAACGACGACACCACCTGATCGACGAAGCCGTAGTCCTTGGCCTGTTCGGCGGTGAACCAGTGGTCTCGGTCGCTGTCGGCCGCAATTTTCTCGACGGGCTGTCCGGTGAACTCGGCGTTCAGCGCGGTGATCACGGTCTTGGTGTGCTCGAGGTTGGCGGCCTGAATCTCCACGTCGATGGCCGTGCCCTGCACCCCCGCCGAACCCTGGTGCATCAAGATCCTGCTGTGCGGCAGGGCGTATCGCTTTCCGGGGGTCCCGCCGGACAGCAGGATCTGGCCCATGCTGGCGGCAAGACCCATCGCGACGGTGGCGACGTCGGGGGCGATCGCCCGCATGGTGTCGAAGATCGCCAGCCCGGCGGAAACGGACCCGCCCGGAGAATTCACCAGCAGCAGGATGTCCCGCCGCGAGTCCTCCTCGGCGAGCAGCAGCAGCTGGGCGCACAGTCGATTTGCGATGGGGTCGTCCACCTCCTGTCCCAGCTGCAGGATGCGCTGGTGCTGAAGTCTGGTGGCAAGCTGATCGGCCAACGGTTCGGCTATCTCGGTGGTATTGGTCATGCCGTACAGCCTGCGACGTCGGCGGGC
>JALYXB010000063.1 GCA_030947305.1 Actinomycetota bacterium
GACTCACCGGTTCCGCGTCGACGGTCCACAGCACCGACGTCACCCCGCGCTGCGCCGATCGGCGAACACCATCGGGGTCCGGCGCCGTGATCGCCGGAAACGCACCGGTCGCCTCGGCGAACTTCATTCGCCAACGCGCCAGCATCTCCAGGTCCGCTGCATCGGCGACATCGGCCGTCCGTGGAGTTCCGGGCACTCCGGTCGGCTCGGTCAACGTGTCGAGCCGATACAACAGCAGCTCGTTGTGCACACCGAAGGAGCCGCCGGCTGCGGCGCAGTAGCCGGCCGCGAACGCCGTGCCCCCGTCGGACGGACCAGTCACGATGGCCGGCGCTGGGTCCAGCCCCAGGAACGCCGAGGCCAGCAATGCCCCAACCTCGTCCCGCTCGTCGGCGGCGAGCTCCTCGGAGATCAGCTGCGTCACCAGCGCGCTGGCTGCCGCCGACGCACCGGCAACCGCCAGTCCGACCGGCCGGTCGGCCATGCGGGCCAGCACCAGCACCGGCAGGTAGTCGGGATCGGGCGCCACGAGGAGACCGTGCAGCACCGTTGCCGCGATCGTCGACCTGCCGCGATCGACAGCGACCAACGGTTCGACATGCGCGGCGAAGGTCGCTGGGTTCTCGTACTGGGTAACCGAAAATCTGCGGCCGCTCACCGGCAGGGACGCTACCCGAGGCGCCGTTCGGCCGGTTACCCGTCGGACGGCTGCAACGCGGGCACGGGACGCACCGGCGGCTCACCGATATAGCCGGCGCTCGGCCTGATGATCTTGCGGCCGTTGGCCTGTTCGAGGATGTGCGCACACCAGCCGACCATCCGGCTGACGGTGAACGTCGGGGTGAACATCGCCCGCGGAAGGCCGCACTGTTCCATCACCACGCCGGCGTAGAACTCGACGTTGGCATACAACTTGCGGTCGGGCTTCAGTTCGGCCAGCGCCGCCACCACCTCGGACTCCACCCCGACGGCAAATTCGATCAGCTCGCCGCCGAGAGACCGGCCGATCTCTTTGAGCATCACCGCCCGCGGATCCGCCGTCCGGTACACCGCGTGTCCGAAGCCCATGATCCGATCGCCGGCCGCCACGGTGTTTCGCACCCACTGCCGGGCGTTGTCCAGCGTGCCGATCTGGTCCAAGCCTTCCAGCGCCCTGTCCGGCGCCCCACCGTGCAGTGGGCCGGAGAAGGTGCCGATGGCGCCGCAGACCGCCGACACCAGGTCGGCTCCCGACGAGGAAACGGTTCGGGCGGTGAAGGTCGAGGCATTGAAGCCGTGGTCGATGGTGCTGATCAGGTAGGCATCGATGGCGCGCAGCTGCTCGGCAGCGGGGGCCCGCCCGGTGACGGCCTGCAGCCAGTAGTCGGCGGTGGCCAACGACGGGTCTGGGTCGCGGCGCGGCAGCCCGTTGCGCAGCTGATACAACCTGGCCAGCAGCACCGGGGTGACGGCGCAGACCCGCAGTGCAGCCCGCTCCCGGTCGGCCGCCGCGGAGCCCCACATCGGCGCGACGTCGTCGTGGGCGCCCAGGAAGGACAGCGCGGTGCGCAGCGCCGGCAGCGGGTGGAATGCCGAGCCGGCAGCGGCGATCGCCGGCAGTAGCTGGTTCAACTCGTCGGGGACGGCGCGCAGTGGTGCCACCCGCTCGAGCAGGTCCGCTCGGTCGGCCGCGGCCGGCAGCCGGCCGGTCAGCATCAGGAACCAGACGTCCTCGAAGGTGCGTTGCTGCGCCAGCTCGATCGCCGAGTACGGGCCGTAGTGGTAAAAGCCCTCGGCGCCTCGGACGTCGCCAATCGACGTCTGCGCCACCACCACGCCGGCGAGTCCGGGTGGCGCCGTGAGCGTCGAACTGGCTGCGGCGCTGGGAACTGATGCTGCGGCTGGTGTCATGGCTGGACTCCTGTTCGTTCTCACCACAGTCCGTCTGAACATTGATCGTTGTCAATGTTGATGGAATCAATGTATAACGGACTGGATGGCCCTCGAGTCGACACCACCGCCGGACCACCTGAGCACCAAGCAGGCCGCCCGGGTGCTGGGGGTGAAGCCGGAAACCGTGTATGCCTACGTCAGCCGCGGTCTGCTGCCCCGGACGAGGGTGCCCGGCCGCCGCGGATCGTGGTTCCCGGCGGAACTGGTGGAGGCGCTGCGGTCGCAGGGTCCGCGCAACAAGCTGTCCGGGATGGCCGAGCGGATCAGGACGAAGATCACTCTGTTGCAGGACGATCGGCTGTACTACCGCGGAGTCGACGCGGTGGCGCTGGCCAGGTCGTCCACCTTCGAGGACGTCTGCGCGTTGTTGTGGCAGACAACGGCGGCCGCCCTGCCGCCGGCCATCGAACTCTCGGCGGACGACACGGCCCTGGCCGCAACGCTTCCGAGGCGGATGGACAAGATCAGAACGGCCATCAGCGTGCTGGCCGGCCGGGAATCGGTGCGCGGCGATCTCACGGTCGAGGTGGTCACCGAGCAGGCCGGCCGGTCGATGTCGGCGGCCATCGAGGTTCTTCCCGTAGTGGGCGCGAACACCGGCGGTCGGGCGGCCGCCGAACGGCTGTGGCCGCGGCTCACCGCAATGCCGGCAACACCCGCACTGCTGGGCGTGCTCGACGCCGCCCTGATCCTGCTGGCCGATCACGAGCTGGCCGTCTCGACGACGGCGGCCAGGGTGGCGGCGAGTACCCGCGCCGATCTGTTCGGAGTGCTGATGGCAGCGCTCGGCGCCATGGACAGCCCGATTCACGGGGCGGCCGCCAGCTTTGCCCGGCGGAAACTGGTGCAGGCACTGGATGATCCGGCCGCCACCATCAGCAGACATCTGGCCAGTAATCGCCGGCCGGCCGGCTTCGGTCACCTGATCTACACCGAACGAGATCCGCGGGCAGATCACTTGCTGGAGCGCATCTTCGGGTTGGACCAGGCAGATCGGGCGGTGTTGTCGGTCGCCGATCAGCTGATCACCGAGTGGGAACGCCGCAGAGGCTGGTTTCCCAATACCGATTTCGCGTTGGCGGTCCTGGGCGAGGCGCTGCGGATGGTCCCGGACGCCGGGGACACCGTCTTCACCCTCAGCCGGCTGGCCGGCTGGACGGCGCACGCACTGGAGGAATACGACGAAGAGCCGATGCGATTCCGGCTGCAAGGTATCTACGTCGGAGTTCGTCCGGCTGAGCGCTGATCTGCGCCGAGGTCGGCCGTCCGGAGGTAGTCAACCGATCGGGCCGCGAAACCTGCTACAGCGACAAGTAGCGCTTGAGCTCATAGGGCGTCACCTGGCGGCGGTAGGCCTCCCACTCGCTGCGCTTGTTGCGCAGGAAGAAGTCGAACACATGCTCCCCCAACGCTTCTGCCACCAACTCGGAGTTCTCCATCGCGCTCAGCGCTGCCTCGAGCGAGCCGGGCAGTTTGGCGTAGCCAAGGGCGCGGCGCTCGGCGTCCGACACCAACGAGATGTCCTCGTTGGCCGGATCCGGCAACTCATAGGAGTCCCTGATGCCGCGCAGCCCAGCGGCAATCACCACCGCGAACACCAGATACGGGTTACATCCGGCGTCCGGCAACCTGAACTCGATCCGCTGGCTGGAGGAGCGACCTGGTGAGTAGTTCGGCACCCTGACCAGCGCCGAGCGGTTCGCCTGGCCCCAGGACACCAACGTCGGTGCTTCTTCGCCGATCACCAACCGCTTGTAGGAGTTCACCCACTGGCAGCTGATGGCGGTGACCTCCGGGGCGTGCTTCAGCACGCCGGCCAGGAAGGCCTTGCCGGTGGCGGACATCTGGTACTCGTCATCGGCGTCGTGAAAGGCGTTGGACTCGCCTTCGAACAACGAGAAGTGCGTGTGCATCGCCGATCCGGGTTGGTCGGCAAATGGCTTGGGCATGAAGGAAGCACGAACGCCCTGGGTGATGGCGACCTCCCGCACCACATATCTGAACGACATGATGTTGTCGGCCATTGTCAGCGCGTCCGCATACCGCAGGTCAATCTCCTGCTGTCCTGGGGCGCCCTCGTGGTGGGAGAACTCCACCGAGATGCCCATCGCCTCGAGGGTGTCGATGGCCCGCCGGCGGAAGTGCGGCGCCGCGTCGTGTGAAGCCTGGTCGAAGAAGCCGCCACGGTCGGCCGGTTCCGGTGCGGTGCCGTCGTCGGGTAGATCCTTGAGCAGGAAGAACTCGATCTCCGGGTGCACGTAACAGGTGAAGCCCATCGCTGCCGCATCCTCCATCACCCGGCGCAGCACATGACGGGGATCGGCCCACGACGGTGAGCCGTCCGGCATCGCGATGTCGCAGAACATCCGGGCCGAGTACGACCGGCCCTCGTCGGCCTCCCAGGGCAGCACTTGGAAGGTGGCCGGGTCGGGCTTCGCGATCATGTCCGATTCGTGCACCCTGGAATAGCCCTCGATGGCAGACCCATCGAAGCCGATGCCGTCGGCAAAAGCACCCTCCAGTTCGGCTGGCGCCACCGCCACCGACTTGAGATACCCGAGAACGTCGGTGAACCACAGCCGGACGAAATGGATATCGCGCTCCTCGAGGGTGCGCAGGACGAACTGCTGCTGGCGATCCATGTGTCAAGACTAGGAGCGCTGTGTTGCCGCCGTATTACACCGCTCCGGCAGGCTTGCCAGGTTAACCGTGCCGAGTCATTCGCTGGGTCGCGGTAGCGGTACCCGTGCCGACCCGCTCGGTGCCGATCGCCTTTCCCAAGCCGAATGGCGGCATGTTGACGTAGATCATCTCGCGATCGCCCGCTGCCACCCGATAGGTCTCGTGCCAGACACCGACGTCACCGTTGGACCCTGCGGCCGCGTTGTAGGCCCGCCAGGCCGGCAGATGCATCAGCTCAGGATCCCTGGCGAAGGCCACCAAATCCTCGGCCTTTCGCCAGTAGGTGAGCATCAATGTGGTCCGACCGAACCAGTTCTGGCCGGCCAGGAAGCCGGAGGTCTGGTGGTTGGCAAGGTGCTTGATCATCGCCGGCATCGCCGTCACCACCGGCAACCAACTGCGCACCTTCCACCACCGGTTGATCCGCATCCCGATCAGGAACACCGTCACCGGCTCGTCGGTCGCCGCCGCGGTGTAGCGCCCCTCCTGTCGACCACCCGTCGCCATGGTTCCTCCATCAATCGCGGTGTTGTGATGAAACAGTGTGGTGATGAAAACAGTGTGATGATGAAAACAGTGGGGTGATGAAATGGTGTGCTGCCGGAAATGATGCTGGCAGCAACGCCAAAAATGCATGACGTGCGCTCCGCGAGCCAGCGCCGCACAGCCGATCGCTGGCAACGGGGCTGGCTCGGCGGCTGGGCCGACGCTGCGCCGCCTCGCCGCCGCGGAGGCACCCGCCGGCTGGCCGGCTGGCCCGCTACCGGCCGGTACGGTGAGCTGATGCCATCAGCCCAGGCGGCCACCGCGGACGCCCCGCCGGTGGTGACCAACGACTCGGTCAGCTGGCGGTTGCCGGCCGGATCGATCGACGGCGCGGTCACCGGTGTCGATCTGGACGTTCACGCGACGATCTCCAGCCCCATGGACTTCACCGCCGATGCGACAGGTGGGTGGACGCTGCAACTCCCGCGACCGCTGGCGCATCGGTTCGAGTATCAGCTGCGGGTCCACCGTCCTGCCGGCGACGAGCACATCACCGACCCGACCAATCCACGAACCGTTCCAGGGCCTTTCGGCGACAGGTCGGAGATTCTGTTCCCCGACTACCAGCCACCGGCCTGGCTCGGCACCGAGGCCACCGGCAGCACGGTGCAGGTCACCGATCCGGCCGGTCCGCTGGCCGTGCCGGTTCCCATCCAGCTGTTCAGCCCGACCGGACTGGCCGACGACACCCCTGCGCCGCTGCTGATCGCCCACGACGGCAGCGACATGGCCGACCGAGGCAGCCTGCTGAGTTGGGCCTGCGCCCAGCACCCACCAATCCGCGTCGCCCTGTTGGATCCGCCGATCGGCTACCGGAATCCTTGGTACGCGGCAGATCCGGCCTACGCCGATCACATCGGCGGCACCGTCATCCCGGCACTCAAGGAACGGGTGGCGACCTCGGCCACCGCCGGCCTCGGCGCAAGTCTCGGTGCGGTCGCGATGATGACTATCCATCGCCGACACCCCGAGTCGCTGGACGCGCTCGCCCTGCAGTCCGGATCGTTCTTCACCGGCGTGCTGGATCAGCAGGAAGAGAGCTGGCCGCAATTCGCAGGGGTGTGCGCGGCGGTAGCCGCGATGACCGACGCACTGCCGGCGCAGGTCCGAGGAGTCCCGGTGCTGATGACGGTCGGCGCCATCGAGGAGAACAGAGCCAACAATGAACTGATGGCAGGGGCGCTGACCTTCCAGGGTTACCACGTCAACGCGACGATCGTGCCGGACGCGCACACCATGATCGGCTGGCGGGACGCCTGGTCCCCAGGTCTGGATGAGCTGATGCGCTTGATAGGGCAGTCGCGGGAGTGACGAGCGGCGCCGATCCGGCCATGATGCTCACATGACACGGACCGAGTTCCACCAGCTCGACGCCTACCAACTTGGCGGCAACACAGTTGAGGTGGTGGTGCACGGCCATTTCGGCCGGCCGGTGCTGTGGTTCCCGTCAGAGTCAGGCTCGCCTCATGACTTCATCACTGGCGGCATTCTTGACGGGGTGCGGCGCGCCGTAGACGACGGGAAGATCAAGATCTTCTGTGTTCCCAGTTACGACACGGAGTCGTGGTCGGCATCGTGGAAACCCCTGGGTGACAGAGCAAGAGCCCATCTGGCGTACGAGAGTTGGATCGTCGGTACCGTGGTTCCGTTCATTGCCGACAACTGCGGCGGCCGCAGCGACATCGTCACGGCCGGAATCTCCCTGGGCGCCTTCCACGCCACCCTGTTCGCGCTGCGAAACGCCCATCTGTTCCCGCACGCGGTGTCGATGTCGGGCAACTACGACCCCCGCTCCTGGCACGGCTGGGGTGAGCACACCGACGACCTGTACTTCACCAACCCCATCGAGTTCGTCCCAGGCCTGAATGACGGCCACCTGGACTACCTGCGGTCGGCCGTCAGGATCACCCTGGTGGTCGGGTCGGGCCAGTGGGAGGACACCACCGGCGCACTCACATCGACCTGCCTGATGGCGGATGCATTGCGCGACAAGGGTATCCCGCATGATCTTTTCGTTTGGGGTGACCAGTGGCCGCACGACTGGCCGAGCTGGCGCGCCCAGGCAGCGCTGTACTTGCCGGCGCTGGGTTGACCGACCTGTCCCCCAACCCATCGGTGTGTGAGGATCTACCGATGACGGCCAAGGACGACACCACGCACCTGATCGGCCTGCTGCTGGGCACCGAAGACGACTGGCCGAGGGCATTCGAGACGCTGATCCGCCGGATGGCCCCGGTACAGCACCAAGGGTCGACACACATGCTGAGCACCGAACGCATCACCATCGAGCCGTTCGATCTGCGGGACCCGGTCCGTTACGACGTGGTGATCGACCGGCTCGCCTGGTGGTACTACCACCCGCGTGAGTGGCTGAAGAAGGCCGCGCTGGTCAACGACACCTACCTGCTGAACAACCCATTCACCTTCCAGGCCATGGAAAAGCACTCGGCCTACTGCGCGATGATCCGGCTGGGCTTCGACATTCCACCGACCGTGCTGGTGCCGTACAAGAACCCGATCGACCATGAGAAGTGGAGCTACACGGCGTCCACCTACAATCTGCCGTTCGATCTGGACGAGGTGGCGAGCCGAGTCGGCTTCCCTATGTTCATGAAGCCGTTCGACGGAGGCGCCTGGCGCGGCGTGTCACGGATCGACGACGCAGCGGCCCTGCACGCAGATTACGACGCATCGGGTCAAATGCTGATGCACCTGCAGGCCGCCGTCAGCCCGTTCGATGCGTTCGCCCGGTCACTGACGATCGGGCCGGAAACCCAGATAATGAAGTTCCGCCCCGAGCTGCCGATGCACGACAGATACGAAGTGATGCACGACTTTCTGCCGCCGGATGCCGGCCAGGAGGTGCTGACCCTTTCCAGAACCGTCAACGCCTTCTTCCGCTGGGAGTTCAACTCCTGCGAAGCACTGGTCACCGGCAGCCGGGTTCAGCCGATCGACTATGCCAATGCCTGCCCGGATATTGCCATCACCTCGCTGCACTACTACTTCCCGTGGGCGATCCAGAACCTGTTGTCCTGGAGCATCTTCTGTGCAGTGACCGAGCGCCGGCCACGGGTCGACACCTCCAGCCGGGTCTGGTTCGACGTCGCCGACGATCCCGACCTGGACTGGAACACCAAGCTGGGCAACTACTCACAGCTGGCCGACCAGTACTTCCAGGCCGACGAGTACCGCGAATTCTGCGCCACCAGCCTGGCATCGCTGCCCGCCATGATCTACGAGTGGATCGGCTCCACCGAATTCGACGACCTCCTCGTCGAGACCGTTCGAAAGACCTACCCGCAACACGAGCACGATCGCTTCGTGGCGCATTTTCAAGGGCTGATGGCGATGTGGCTCATCGACAACGGCACCGGCTCGCAGGATCCACCAGACGTTGCCACGTCGGCAGAGCAGCACAGCGGGCGTGGCAGCGGGTCACACCCGACGGCCAGGCGCTAGCTGCATTTGACGCCGGCGGCCGGAATCGTCAGGTCGATCAGGTAGGCGTTGCCGATGTCGTCGGCGCATTTGACGCCGGCACCGAGATACTCGGTATGCCGGGAACCGTCAACGGTGAGCAACGCCGCGCCCAAATCCTTCGCCAGGTTGACGCCTGCCCGGTACGGCGTCGCCGGGTCGCCGGTGGTCGAGATGACGAGCACCTTGGCCAGCCCCGGCACGTTCGGGGTGTGCGGCAGCAGCGTCGGCGGGGGGAGGTAGTCGCACAGCTGGTTGGTGGCTGTCGGCGGATCGCCGGAGTCGGTGAACGGCGCAACCTTGACGTATGCGGCGTTGAGCCTGAGCTGCTCCGCCGCGCTCACCCGCGGGTTGTTCAGGCAGGTGATGACGGTGAACGCATCGATCAGATTCGAGTAGTGGCCGGCGGAATCCCGGCCATCGTAGGCGTCTGCCAGCTGCATCAGGCCGGTGCCATCGCCCCGGCTGAGCTGCTGCAGTCCGGTGGCCAAGGTGGTGCGCTGACTGTCGGAGTACAACGCCTCGCTGGTTCCGGTGATTGCGTCCTGATAGGTCAGCAGCCGGCCGTCGGACAATTTCAGCGGTGCGTCTAGCAGCGGCCTGGTGAGCTTCTGGAACGCTCCGGTCGCTGCGCTCGGGGCGGTGCCAAGCGCGCACTGCTGCTGCCCTGCACACCATTTCGCGAACGCTTCGAACGCCTGCTGGAAGGACTTGCCCTGGTCGACGACGTCGTCGGTGGGGTTCTGCGCGGGATCCACGGCACCGTCCAGAATCATTGCCCTGACATGTTGTGGGAATTCCTCGGCGTACAGCGTCCCCAGCAACGTTCCGGCCGAGTACCCGACGTAGGTGAGCTTCTGCTCGCCGAGCGCGGCCCGCAGCACGTCTATGTCCTTGGCGACGTCCCTGTCGCCCACGCTGGCAAGGAAGGCGGCACCGTCGATTCCTTCCGATCTACCGGTGTTAGCGATGCAAGACTGAGCAACCCGCTCGACCTGCGCGTTGATCTTCGCGACGCCGGCGGCGGTGCTAGTCCGCAGATTCGAAGCC